>NZ_JADEUF010000001.1 GCF_015163655.1 Xenorhabdus griffiniae
TTTATATAAATATTCTAATAATATTAATATGCGTTTTTAATGTTTACTTGAAACTATAAAACAATATTTATAAACAATAGCTATATCCAATAGATCTGAAGTTACGACTAACAGCTTGTAAATGAAGTTATAAGTTATGCAGATGCAAGAGTCTGTATTACCAACTTTTATTTATTTTTCAAACACTTGTTAAGGACAGATATGATAACGCTGCAATTTACCATAATAATCATATGCTTATTGATAGGTACGCGTTATGCGGGAATGGGATTGGGACTGATCAGTGGTATTGGGCTTTTTATACTGACATTTGTCTTTGGCTTGGAACCAGGTAACCCCCCTGTTGATGTAATGCTGACTATTCTTGCTGTAATCGGTTGTGCTTCCGTTTTACAAACAGCAGGCGGGCTAAATGTTATGATGCAATTTGCAGAACGCTTACTGCGCCGTCATCCACAACACATCACCATTTTGGCACCACTGACCACTTGGATGCTCACTTTTCTTTGCGGTACTGGTCATGTGGTTTATACCATGTTTCCAATCATTGGCGATATTGCATTGAAAAAAGGTATTCGCCCTGAACGGCCAATGGCTGTTGCTTCTGTCGCTTCCCAAATGGCAATTACCGCTTCTCCTGTATCTGTCGCCGTTGTTTCTTTAGTGTCAATTATTGCTGCCAGCCATGGTATTGGGCAGGCGTACGGGATCTTGGACATTTTGGCTGTTTCAATACCAGCATCACTCACTGGAGTAATACTTGCTGCATTATGGAGCTTACGTCGAGGAAAAGATCTTGATCAGGACGAAGAATTCCAGGCGAAAATCAAAGATCCAAAGCAACGTGAGTTTATTTATGGTGGTTCTGACACACTATTAGATCAAGTCTTTCCTAAGCAAGCTTATTGGGCAACCTGGATTTTCTTTTCCGCAATTGCTGTCGTAGTCTTATTTGGTGCATTCACCGACTTACGCCCTGCTTTTGAAGTAAAAGGTACACTAAAACCCCTTTCTATGAATCTGGTGATCCAGATGATGATGTTAATTGCAGGCTCCATTATATTGATGGCCTGTAAAGTCAAAACCAGTGAAATCGCCAACAGTGCCGTGTTCAAAGCAGGTATGGTTGCGATTTTTTCTGTCTTTGGTGTGGCATGGATGAGTGACACCTTCTTCCACTCACATTTAGGTGAATTAAAACTCGTCCTGGAAGATGTGGTTCAGGCACAACCGTGGACTTATGCCCTTGTACTGTTTTTGGTATCAAAATTGGTTAACAGCCAAGCCGCCGCCTTAACAGCTATTGCGCCAATGGGATTACAACTTGGCGTTGATCCTAAGCTTCTTATCGCTTTCTTCCCTGCTGCCTATGGCTATTTTGTTTTACCTACTTATCCAAGCGATTTGGCTTGCATTGGTTTTGACCGTTCAGGTACAACAAAAATCGGGAAATTCATTATTAACCACAGTTTTCTGTTACCAGGATTGATTGGCGTCAGTAGCGCCTGTACAGTAGGGTATATTTTAGCCAGTGCGTTTATGTAGCTTACTCCCCCTTATCTGACTTATCACTGAAAAATCAGTTGTCTGATTTAGAATGTAAAAAGGCCAGCATGTGCGCTGGCCTTAAAACTTTCGGATGTAGCGAAAGCGTATTATTTTGCGTTCAGACGCTCTTTAATACGAGCTGCCTTACCAGAACGCTCACGCAGGTAGTACAGTTTAGCTCTGCGAACAGCACCACGACGTTTCACAGCGATGCTGTCTACGACTGGGGAATGAGTCTGGAATACACGCTCAACGCCTTCGCCGTTAGAAATCTTACGAACAGTGAATGCAGAGTGCAGACCGCGGTTACGAATCGCAATAACCACGCCCTCGAATGTCTGCAGACGCTTTTTAGAACCTTCAACGACCCATACCTTAACTTCCACGGTGTCACCCGGACGGAATGAAGGTACGTCTTGCTTCATCTGCTCTTGTTCAAGTTGTTTAATAATGTTGCTCATAATAACTCTCTTACCCTAGGTAAACTGATATATCAAAGACATCCCTTCAACGGGATATGTCTGGATTAATTCGTTGCCTGATCTCGATATTCCCGTTGGAACTCAGATAGCAACATCCTTTGCTCGTCAGTCAGAGCTAGGTTTTCTAGAAGTTCGGGCCTTCTTAACCAGGTTCGGCCAAGCGACTGTTTCATTCGCCAGCGATTAATTTCTGCATGGTTTCCCGACAGCAAAACTGAGGGAACTTCCATACTATCTAACACTTCAGGGCGAGTATAATGTGGGCAATCCAACAATCCATCAGCGAATGAGTCTTCTTCTGCCGATGCTTGACGCCCCAATACTCCCGGAATAAACCGTGATATCGAGTCAATCATCGTCATTGCAGGAAGCTCTCCCCCGCTAAGAACGTAATCACCGATAGACCATTCTTCGTCAATTTCGGTTTGGATGATACGCTCATCAATACCTTCATAACGCCCGCAAACCAGAATTAATTTCTCATTTGCTGCCAGTTCACAAACTCCCTGTTGATCGAGTTTGCGTCCCTGAGGTGAAAGATAAATCACCTTTGCACCATCACCTGCCGAAGCTTTAGCTGCATGAATGGCTTCCCGTAATGGTTGCACCATCATCAGCATGCCTGGACCACCGCCATAAGGGCGATCATCAACAGTACGATGCCGGTCGTAGGTAAAATCCCTGGGATTCCAGCATTCGATACTCAACAGGCCATTTTTTACTGCCCGACCAGTTACCCCGTAATCGGTTATTGCGCGGAACATTTCAGGAAACAGGCTAATAACCCCAATCCACATACTGCGTCCCACTCATTTAAACCGTTTTTACCGGAGATTAAAAACCAGGATCCCAATCTACCTCAATGGTTTTGGTAGCGAGATCGACTTTCTTGATAACCTGCCCATCAAGAAACGGAATCAACCGCTCCTTGATACCGAATGCATCTTTCAGGTTTGCTTTGATTACCATCACATCATTAGAACCCGTTTCCATCATGTCATGAATGGTCCCAAGGTTATAACCGGCGGTATTTATTACTTGGCAACCAATAAGGTCTTTCCAGTAATAATCACCCGCTTCCAGTTCTGGTAATTGGCTACAATCCACCACAACTTGACAGTTAGTGAGTAAATTCGCCGCATCCCGATCGTCAATACCTTTAATTTTGACAATAATATCTTGGTTATGGTATTTCCATGCTTCCAGTTCAACATGTTGCCACTGGCCTAAGCGTTGAATAAACCACGGTTGATATTCAAAAATGTCTTCGGCGTGTTCGGTGGAAGAAAAAACTCTGAGCCAACCACGAATGCCATATGCAGATCCTAATTTTCCCAATACAATTGGCTCAACAGGGTGCTTCAGGCCAGATTGTTTGCTCATTGTTACCACCGCGACAGATTAAGCTGCTTTCTTAGCGTCTTTGATCAGTGTAGCAACACGATCAGACACAGATGCACCCAGACCAATCCAGTGTTCGATACGGTCCAGATCTAAACGCAGAGTTTCTGCTTTTCCTGAAGCGATTGGGTTGAAGAAACCAACACGCTCAATAAAACGACCATCACGCGCATTGCGGCTATCGGTCACGACTACTTGATAAAACGGACGCTTTTTTGCGCCGCCACGAGCTAAACGAATTGTTACCATAACATCCTCATTAGTTAGCAAAACAACCAGACGCCATCGAGGAATGGCGTCCGGCTGTCCATTTAAAAGCCCGAAAATTTTACTCACTTTGGCGCAAAAAGCAATCCAAAGAACATTTTCTTTCGCAACTTTATTGATTATCGCCCCATAAATCCTGGTGGCAGCATACCTTTCATGCCTCGCATCATTTTTGCCAACCCACCTTTCTTCATCTTTTTCATCATACGCTGCATTTCATCAAACTGTTTCAATAAACGGTTGACATCCTGCACTTGTGTGCCCGATCCCATCGCAATACGACGCTTACGGGAACCTTTGATGATTTCTGGTTTTTCACGCTCTTTACGCGTCATGGAATTAATGATAGCTTCCATTTTGACCAGAATTTTGTCATCCATTTGAGATTTGACCGCATCAGGGATCTGCGACATTCCCGGCATTTTGCTCAACATGCTAGCCATTCCGCCCATATTACGCATTTGTTTAAGCTGTTCTAGAAAATCGCTTAAATCAAAACCGTCACCTTTTTTCAGTTTGGACGCCAATTTTTCCGCTTGGGTACGGTCAACTTTGCTTTCAAGTTCTTCAATCAGTGAAAGCACATCTCCCATGCCTAAAATACGAGATGCAATGCGATCAGGATGGAAAGGTTCTAATGCATCCGTTTTTTCACCAACGCCAAGAAATTTGATGGGCTTACCCGTAATATGGCGGATGGAAAGCGCAGCACCACCACGTGCATCACCATCGACTTTTGTCAGAACAATCCCAGTTAAGGGCAATGCTTCATTGAATGCTTTTGCTGTATTTGCCGCATCTTGACCTGTCATTGCATCAACAACAAACAGGGTTTCAACAGGATTGATAGCTGCATGAACCGCTTTGATTTCATCCATCATAGCTTCATCAACATGCAGACGACCTGCTGTATCGACTAACAGTACATCATAGAATTTCAACTTAGCATGTTGGATCGCTTTATTGACAATATCAACAG
Source organism: Xenorhabdus griffiniae (assembly GCF_015163655.1). Lineage (GTDB taxonomy): Bacteria > Pseudomonadota > Gammaproteobacteria > Enterobacterales > Enterobacteriaceae > Xenorhabdus > Xenorhabdus griffiniae. The sequence continues at coordinate 4,678 of NZ_JADEUF010000001.1, forward strand.
GCTTTTCCTGTGGATCAGAAGGGAAAAAGTCAACGCCAACTGTTTCAGACAAAGTTTCAAGCTGTTTGATCGCCGCGGGTCGGTATACGTCAGCAGAAACAACCAAAACTTTTTTCTTGTTTTTCTCTTTCAGCAACTTACCTAGTTTAGCCACGCTGGTCGTTTTACCTGCACCTTGCAAACCAGCCATAAGAACCACCGCGGGAGGTTGTGTGGAGAGGTTCAGTTCACTGTTGACTTCTCCCATCGCCTTAACCAATTCATTTTGAACGATTTTGACGAATTCCTGACCTGGTGTCAGACTTTTGTTAACCTCATGCCCCACAGCGCTTTCTTTGACTCGTGCAATAAAATCACGCACAACAGGTAATGCAACATCCGCTTCGAGCAAAGCCATACGAACTTCGCGCAGCGTATCTTTAATATTATCTTCAGTCAGTCGTCCACGACCGCTGATATTGCGCAATGTGCGCGATAGTCTGTCAGTTAAATTATCAAACATTGTCTCAGCTCAGATATCTACAAATGGGTCTACCTGTAAGGCAAATTTCGCAAATTATAGCACGATGATTATGTGATCTCTGCAAAGAGATTCCCAAGTATGATTAACAACGGTTGGAGGCTACTCCTGCTAGCGGTATACTTAAATTTCAGGTTCAATCCATACCCGGATTCCATTGCGAAAACGATACACGTTATGCTGATATTTTCAATTATTGCTCTACTTGCCTATCTCATTAGCCTGACGCTCATCGTGCCAGGTTTATTGCGCCAACAAAACAGTTATCAAAAACTGGCACTTTCTTTTGCCATTGTTGCGTTAATCGCTCACGCGATTGCATTAAAATATCAAGTGTTTCATGTTAGCAGCGGGCAAAATCTCACTTTATTGAATTTAGGCTCAATTGTTAGCTTACTTATGTGCATCATCATGACAGTCGTCGCTTTCCGTGGACGTGCATGGTTTTTACTGCCGATTGTTTACAGTTTCTCCATGATCAATTTGATACTGGCGAGCATGATGCCGGGAGAATTTATTACTCATCTTGAAGGCAGTATCGAGTTATTTATTCACATTGGGCTGGCATTACTTGGCTATGCTACGTTACTCATTGCAGCGCTTTATGCATTGCAACTTGGTTGGTTGGATCATCAGCTTAAAAAGAAAAAACTCACATTTTCCGCTGGTATTCCCCCATTGATGACAATTGAGCGAAAAATGTTTCACATTACTCAAGTTGGTGTAATTTTACTAACATTGACGCTCTGCACTGGCATCATGTACATGGATGATATTTTCAGTAAAGAAAATATCCATAAATCTGTTTTATCTATCATTGCATGGTTTACTTACGTTATTTTACTTTGGGGGCATTATCATGAAGGATGGCGTGGCAAGCGTGTTATTTGGTTCAATTTGATTGGCGCATTTATTCTCACGCTGGCCTTTTTCGGTAGCAGGCTATTACAGGAAATGATGGTTTATTAATAAGTTATTTATCATCGCCAATTTGTATAATTATTAGGAAGGAATTCTGTTTTGGAGAGTATCTCAACAAGTACACTGATTATTATTCTTGTTGTTATGGTTATTGTTTCGGCTTATTTCTCTGCCTCTGAAACTAGCATGATGACAATCAACCGATATCGCTTACGCCATTTGGCTAAACAAGGGAACAATCCCGCCCGCAGGGTGGAATCTCTGCTACGTCATCCAGACAGACTCATTAGCCTGATACTTATCGGTAATAATCTTGTCAATATTTTGGCGTCTTCTCTTGCTACTATCGTTGGTATGCGACTCTATGGTGATGCCGGTGTTGCTATTGCAACAGGTGTACTCACATTCATTATTCTTATTTTTTCTGAAGTGATGCCAAAGACCATTGCAGCACTTTACCCTGAAAGGATTGCATTCCCAAGTAGCTTCCTGTTACGCCCCCTAGAAAAAATTATGCTGCCTCTTGTCTGGTCATTTAATAAGATCAGTTTGCTGTTTATGCGCTGTTTGGGTATCAAAACCTCTAATATCCGCAGTGATGCTGTCAGTAAAGACGAGCTACGCACAATTGTAAATGAATCAAACGGCAATCTATCACGCCGCAATCAAGACATGCTGCTCTCAATATTAGATCTTGAGAAAGTTACCGTTGGTGACATTATGATTCCACGCAATGAAATTGTCGGCATTGATATTAACAATGATTGGAAGTGCGTTATCAGGCAACTGACACACTCCCCACATGGACGTATTGTGTTATATCGAGACTCCCTTGATGATGCCATCGGTATGCTCCGAGTGCGTGAAGCCTACCGACTGATGATGGAGAAAAAAGAATTTACAAAAAGAAATTTACTCAAAGCCGCAGATAAAATCTATTTCATCCCAGTTAGCACACCATTAAATATCCAACTTGTTAATTTCCAACGTAACAAACAAAAAGCTGGCCTAATCGTTGATGAATATGGCGATATTCAAGGACTAGTGACTGTCGAGGATATTTTGGAGGAAATTGTCGGCGATTTTACCACTTCTATGTCGCCAACTCTGGCAGAAGAAGTTCTTCCGCAAAGTGATGGTTCCGTTCTGGTTGATGGCACAGCCAATATCCGTGAATTAAATAAAGCTTTCAGTTGGGCGCTTCCCGAAGATGGCCCAAGGACAATGAATGGAATGATTCTGGAAGAACTAGGTGAAATTCCTGAATTAAACGCTAACGTGCAGATTAATAAATATAATTTTGAGGTTCTTGCGGTGCAAGATAATGTTATCAAGCAAGTTCGTGTAACACCGATAAACTAAAATACAAAATAAAGTATAAATTTAATTCAGTGAATCATCAGTTAACCGCTTCAAGTTGCAAATCAATGTGATTGTTTATATCTCCCCGCTACGCGGGGAGATATCACACGCATTTTGAAATTAGATTGGTATATGTAACTAAAGAAAAATAATTAATAAAATTAATGATTTTAAAAATATAGAGAGAAAAGAACACGAATATAGGTATAAGGGCTAGCGGAATAAGCTAGCCCCTCAATAACATAAAGCCGATCTGATTACTTAACCACAAGCTCCATCACTAAATGTAATAGTCGTTATCATATACAATATCTAACAAACTAAACTTGAAGCTCCACCAGTTTTTCTTCAGGCAGTGCCAATTCATCGTTATAATTGACACGAACACCAGAATCAAGGATACGCTGAGCAATATCTTGAGCTTCTTTCAATGAGTGCATTTCATATGTACCGCACTGATAAATGTTTAATTCCGGAATCTGACTCTGATCTTGAACTTTTAGCACATCTTCCATTGCCGCTTTCCAAGCCTCAGCCACTCTCAATTCTTCCGGAGCACCAATTAAGCTCATATAAAAACCAGTACGACATCCCATTGGGGAAATATCAACGATTTCAACACCATCACCATTCAAATGATTGCGCATAAAACCCGCAAACAAATGCTCAAGTGTGTGAATACCCCGTTCTGGCAACACTGCTTTATTAGGAACACAAAAACGTAAATCAAATACTGTGATAGTATCGCCGTGAGGCGTTTTCATTGTCTTGGCAATTCTAACAGCAGGTGCAGCCATACGAGTATGGTCAACTGTAAAACTATCCAATAAAGGCATAATACTACCTCCTAAGGTATCAGATTTTTTACGAAGATTTTTCCAGATAAGTGAAACCTTTTCATTTGCGGCTGGTCATAAGATATGAAGACGCGCAAAATTGTTATCATCCCTATTCTCTAAGATATTTTATTTGGCCACCAGTGGTGGCCATTTTCTTTTTTAACGCTCAGCATGAAGCTTTAAATACTCTTCAAAGCTCATATTATCTTGCTGTTCAAGATCATACTGACGTGATACAGAAACGTCACGTTCAACAGAAAAATTTTCATCACTCAAAATTGAATAATGTTTTTCAATCAATTCGTTATGATACTGACCTGCCAGTTCCAATCCAAAACCCACTATCCCCTGAGATTTCATTTTGTCCAGGACACGTGCAGAGAACGTTAGTGATGGATCTTCAAACATATTAACTAATTCTTTACAGACTGATTGATATTGCGTCCCTGAACAGGCATCCAGGACTTCGGCAACCCGCTCTAAATCCCTGAATAATTTTTGTCCCACAATCTTAAGCGGTTGTTGCTCAATCCCACAACCAAGACCAATAGACAACCCTGGTTTACGCCCTTCTAAGATAACTTTATTCCAGTTTCCACGGCAACAGGCAAGTTCCTCATTTCCCATTTCAGGGGCATCAGCCAAAGCACACCATATCAAAAATAAGTCAAGAAAACGAATTTGCGTCTCATCAACCCCAACGGAGGAAAAAGGATTGATATCTAAAGAACGCACTTCAATATATTCTATACCACCCCTTAACAAAGCATCTGCAGGTGATTCGCCCTCTTTCGTGACGCGTTTGGGACGAATTGGTGCGTACAACTCATTTTCAATTTGAAGGACATTAGTATTGAGCTGTAAGTATTTATCTCCTTTTTTGATACCGATTGCCGCAAATTCTTCAGATGGCTTATGAATGGCTTTCTTAAGTCCCTCTACATAGGTATGAAGATGATTAAAAGTAATATTCAGATCACTTTGCGATTTATTGGTATACCCCAGGTCACTCATCCTCAACGAAGTTGCATAGGGCAGGTAACAAGTCCCTCTCTCGGTTTTCTCGAAAGATAATGCGGTATTTCGTCCACGTAAGAATGAAGAACAAATTGCCGGTGATGCACCAAATAAATAAGGGATCACCCAGCCAAAGCGGTAATAATTGCGGATCAAACGAAGGTAACCATCTGAAATCTGCTCTTTTCCTGTTTCAGCGTCTTTAATACCTAACCATGCCTGCCAAAAACTCATCGGCAGAGAAAAATTATAATGCACACCAGAAATTGTTTGCATGAGTGCGCTATAACGATTCTTTAACCCTTCACGGTACAAGGTTTTAAAACGGCCCAAGTTTGACGTACCATATTGAGCCAAAGTGATATTTTCTTCTTTGTCGATAAAACATGGCATACTTAAAGGCCACATTTTCTCATTGTGCAGATTCCGGGCAGTATAGATATGCAAATCTTTAAGGAAAGCAATGGTTCTATCTATATTGCTATCAACAGGGGTAATAAACTCTAGTAGAGATTCAGCAAAATCAGTTGTAATCCATTTATGCGTTAAAGAAGCACCAAGTGATTTTGGATGCCCCGTCTTAGCTAAATGACCGTCTGGAGTAACACGCAATGTTTCACGTTCAATGCCACGACAAATACCGTTTAATATGGTTGGGTTTGCCTCTAACCATGACAATGCTTTTGATACGTCCGGGATCAATTTGTCCTCCCGTGGAGTTTAAAAGATTATTACTAAAAGTTTACTTTATATGAAACAACTCAAGTTGTCGCTGCTTACATAGAGGTAGCAATGCACTTCCGCCCAAATTATAAACAGAATTAATAAAACAAATGTTATATTTAAACGGAAATAAAGAAAAACCCCTGCCTTGATAAGGCAGGGGTTTCAAGCTGGTGCATCCAGGAGGATTCGAACCTCCGACCGCTCGGTTCGTAGCCGAGTACTCTATCCAGCTGAGCTATGGATGCATTGTCAGTTTTCTATTTCTTTTCAGGCACTATTGATTGCCTGAATTGATACAATCTTGATCTCCCAAAATCGGGACATCTAAAAATGGTGCATCCAGGAGGATTCGAACCTCCGACCGCTCGGTTCGTAGCCGAGTACTCTATCCAGCTGAGCTATGGATGCATTGTCGGTTTTCTATTTCTGCTCAAGCGCTATTGATTGCCTGACTAGAATTGAGATACCTAAAAATCGTGGTATTTAAATGGTGCATCCAGGAGGATTCGAACCTCCGACCGCTCGGTTCGTAGCCGAGTACTCTATCCAGCTGAGCTATGGATGCGTTGTCGGTTTTCTATTTCTGCTCAGGCGCTATTGACTGCCTGACTAGAATTGAGATACCTAAAAAATCGCGGTATTTAAATGGTGCATCCAGGAGGATTCGAACCTCCGACCGCTCGGTTCGTAGCCGAGTACTCTATCCAGCTGAGCTATGGATGCATATTAATGGCGGTGAGGGAGGGATTCGAACCCTCGATGCAGCTCTTAACCACATACTCCCTTAGCAGGGGAGCGCCTTCAGCCTCTCGGCCACCTCACCATTTTTAAAACCTGCGACTTAGAAGTTTTCACTCCGTAGCTTTTAGAATCTTTACTTCTGGTGTTCACCCCGAAGCTTTCCTTCAAGCTCTTCGTCGCTGCGATGGCGCACATATTACTTTCCCTGCCTGATAAGTCAAACAATTTTTCGAAACTTTTTTTCGTTTGAACACTTAGCACGCAAAGTGCTTGGTTTAGCATCTAAAAGATTGTTTTACCAACAATGAAATTATCTAAAAGCCGTTAAAATTTATGAAAATGATTATTCATCTCTATAGCCTCATGAACGAGGCTTTTTCAACAGATAGAAAATAAGAAGACATGAGAGAATAGAAACAAGGTATCAAAAAGAGATAAACATAGTAGGAGTGACAAAACAGGGAAGTAGAAAGAAGCAGAGAAAAGAGTAGAGTAGCGCCCAAGTCTTATAAAAGCGTGGACGCCATTCTTGAATTAAAAAGTTGTAGGCTGAGATTTCTCCGCCTGAATCCGTTGATAAATTTCTTCACGGTGAACAGAAACTTCCTTGGGCGCATTTACACCAATGCGAACTTGGTTGCCTTTAACTCCCAGTACTGTGACTGTTACCTCATCGCCTATCATGAGCGTTTCACCAACTCGACGAGTCAGAATAAGCATTCTTTGCTCCTTGAAAATTTAAAAGAGTCGGGTCTCTAGGTTTCCCCGCTATTATCCATCAAACACCGTGAAAACGTAAAGCAATGATATCTACTTAAAGTATAAGCAGTTTTGAACACATTTCCTATATCTATAGGATAGCTAAAATATAAGTATGTGCCCAACATTTCAACAATTTCACAACAAAAAACATTCGGCACCATAAAAAAATGCTTTCATGGTGCCACTGCTGTCACGGCAATACCAACTATAACCGCAATGTTACCCACTCTTCTACACTAGCTAATGCGGAAGGAAGAGCGGTTACATCGGTCCCACCAGCCTGAGCCAGATCAGGACGACCTCCTCCTTTACCTCCAACTTGTTGGGCGACAAAAGAGATTAAATCACCTGCTTTTATTCTAGCAGTCAAATCCTTCGTTATACCAACAATTAGACTGACTTTATCACCAGTCACTGTAGAAAGCACAATAATTGCTGATCCTAACTGATTTTTTAGATCATCAACCATCGTCCTAAGCATTTTGGGCTCTATATCACCTAATTGTGTCACCAGCAGACGAACACCTTGGATTTCCTTGGCTTGGTTTGCCAGGGAAGAACTTTCCTGAGCGGCTTGCTGAGATTTCAACTGTTGCAACTCTTTTTCCAACTGTTTCGTTCTGTCCAGTGTCGTTTTCACTTTCTCATTCAGGCTACTGATATCACCTTTCACCAGATGAGCGATGTCTTGCAGTAAATCAGCCTGCTGATAGATAGCGTTTAGTGCAGTTTGCCCCGTAATAGCTTCAATACGGCGAATTCCTGCTGCTGTACCCGATTCACTAGATATACGGAACAACCCTATATCACCTGTGCGACTCGCATGAGTACCACCACATAATTCGGTAGAAAAGCCACCCATACTGAGTACACGTACTTTTTCGTCATACTTCTCGCCAAACAGTGCCATAGCACCTTTAGCTTTTGCTTCTTCCAGCTCCATTAATTCTGTAACAATTGGTGAATTTTTGCGAATCTCTTCATTCACCAAGTTTTCGACTTGACGGATCTGTTCTGGCTTCATGGCCTCAAAGTGAGAAAAGTCAAAGCGCAGATACTTATCATTTACCAAAGAACCTTTTTGGGCAACGTGTTCTCCCAAAATTTGCCGTAATGCCGCATGTAATAAATGGGTCGCTGAGTGATTCAAACGAATCGCATCTCTGTGTACCACATCAATTTCAGCATTAACTGTCTGATTAACGCTCAAACTACCACTTATCAACTTACCAATGTGACCGATTGCCTGAGCATATTTTTGTGTATCGACAACGTCGAATACACCATTGCCGTTCGACAATTTACCCGTATCACCAACCTGTCCACCAGATTCAGCGTAGAATGCGGTTTTATCAAGTATAATGGTCGCTTCTTCACCAGCGTGAATTTGCTCAACGGCTTGACCATTGCGGAAGATAGCGATAACAGCAGCTTGCTGTGAATTATGTTCATAACCACAAAAATCACTGCGTCCATCAACTTTGATCAGTTCATTGTAATCAGTACCAAAGCCACTGGATTCACGAGCACGACGACGCTGGTTTTCCATCGCTGCATCAAAACCAGTTTCATCTACTTTGATATTGCGTTCGCGGCAAACATCCGCAGTCAGATCAACAGGGAAACCATAGGTATCATACAAACGGAAAGCGGTTTCACCATCGAGCGTATCACCAGATAATTTAGCCAGCTCTTCATCCAGCAACTGTAAACCACGTTCCAAAGTACGAGCAAACTGTTCTTCTTCGGTTTTTAATACCTGTTCAACCAAAGTTTGCTGTTGTTTCAGCTCTTCACCAGCCGCCCCCATGAATTTAATCAATGGTGCAACGAGCTTGTAGAAGAAGGCTTCTCTTGCCCCCAGCATGTTGCCATGACGAACAGCACGGCGAATGATGCGGCGAAGTACATAGCCACGGTTTTCATTGGATGGAATAACCCCATCACAGATCAGGAACGCACATGCACGGATATGGTCTGCGACAACACGCAGAGATTTATTGGTAAGATCTGTCGCTCCGGTCACTTCTGCAACCGAAGCAATTAAGCTTTGGAATAGGTCAATCTCGTAGTTGGAGTTGACGTGTTGCAAGACAGCTGTGATACGTTCCAGCCCCATGCCGGTATCAACGGAAGGTTTTGGCAACGGCTCCATAGTGCCATCGGCATGACGGTTGAATTGCATGAAAACGATGTTCCAAATTTCAATATATCGGTCACCGTCTTCTTCTGGGCTGCCTGGAGGACCACCCCAAATATGTTCGCCGTGGTCATAGAAAATTTCCGTACAAGGACCACATGGGCCAGTATCCCCCATTTGCCAGAAATTATCTGACGCATATGGAGCACCTTTGTTATCACCTATACGAATGATTCTTTCTGCTGGAACTCCGACTTCTTTATGCCAAATGTCATAAGCTTCATCGTCTGTCTCATAGACAGTAACCCACAGTTTTTCTTTTGGCAGGTTAAACCACTCTTCGCTGGTCAGTAACTCCCATGCGTATTTAATTGCATCTTGTTTAAAATAATCGCCAAAACTGAAGTTGCCCAACATTTCGAAGAAAGTGTGGTGACGGGCTGTATAACCCACATTTTCTAAATCGTTATGTTTACCGCCAGCACGAACGCAGCGCTGAGCCGTTGTTGCTCTAGAATAAGGTCTATTATCCAATCCTAAAAAGACATCTTTAAACTGGTTCATCCCTGCGTTGGTGAACAACAATGTTGGATCATTGGTTGGCACCAACGAGCTGCTTGGTACTATCTGGTGCCCTTTAGTATGAAAAAAGTCAAGAAACGCTTGACGGATCTCAGCGGTGCTTTTGCTCATAATTGTCCCGAAATCAAGCTGAAAAAACAGATCTATGAATGGTTGAGGTGGTATATCGCGTCACCATTTCAACTCACGAATAAATTAAAGTGGGGTTAAGATAGAGTGTCTTCCATAAGAAGTAAAATCCCATATAAATCCATTCGCCTTCCAGCATTGTAATTCGTCTAAAGATTTTCTGAAAGTCTGTTCATTACACCTGTTTCAATACGCCTATTTCAAGGATGTTTATTTCCGCCAGGGAAACGGGCGTAAAAATAAAAAACCACACCCGATATAGATGTGGTTTTTAAAAGCCAGATTAGCTCTGTACTATGACTGAATTGGAAGACAAATACGTATTAAAACTCTTCGTGATTCACTTCTTCGCCGTTGTCTTCATAATCTGTCACGTAATCCGTCGCTGCACTACTGAACTCACCTGTATTATTCAACAGTAAATCGCGTAGTTTTTTATCCAACTCGGATGCAATTTCTGGGTGTTCTTTCAGATACATAGTAGCATTGGCCTTACCTTGTCCAATTTTTTCGCCATTGTAGCTATACCATGCACCTGCTTTTTCTACCATTTTGTGTTTAACACCCAGATCGACCAACTCACCAAAAGTGTTGATACCTTCACCATAGAGAATTTGGAATTCGGCCTGTTTAAATGGTGCAGCAACCTTGTTCTTGACTACTTTCACACGTGTTTCGCTACCAACCACTTCGTCGCCATTTTTCACCGAACCAGTGCGGCGAATATCCAAACGGACAGATGCGTAGAACTTCAGTGCATTACCACCTGTAGTCGTTTCTGGGTTACCAAACATCACACCAATTTTCATGCGGATCTGGTTGATAAAAATCAACAGGGTATTCGAGTTTTTCAAATTTCCCGCTAATTTACGCATCGCTTGGCTCATCATACGTGCAGCCAGGCCCATATGAGAGTCGCCGATTTCACCTTCAATTTCTGCTTTTGGTGTTAATGCTGCAACAGAGTCAACAATAATCACATCAACAGCACCAGAACGTGATAGGGCATCACAGATTTCCAATGCCTGTTCGCCAGTATCAGGCTGAGAACACAACAGATTATCAATATCTACACCCAGTTTTTTCGCATAAACCGGATCAAGAGCATGTTCGGCATCAATAAAAGCACAAGTTCTGCCTTCACGCTGGGCAGCGGCAATAACTTGCAAGGTCAGCGTTGTTTTACCGGATGATTCTGGCCCGTATATTTCCACAATACGGCCCATTGGCAAACCACCCGCACCCAATGCAATATCCAGTGACAGGGAACCGGTAGAAATGGTTTCAACATCCATTGAGCGATTTTCACCCAAACGCATGATGGAACCTTTACCAAATTGTTTCTCAATTTGGCCCAGCGCTGCTGCTAATGCTTTTTGTTTGTTTTCATCGTTAGCCATGTTGACTCCTTCGCAAGCAATGAAGGGGCTGCCTCACTGCTGATAAACTGTTTCTGATACCAAAGTGCCGTATGATTATACTGTATAATCATACAGCATCAAGCTAATTTTTTATGATTTCATCCAATAAAGTTTTCAAAGAAAAAATGACGGCTTGTAGACGCACAGCATTGCGATCACCCGAAAAATGCTGGCGATATGTTACAGTCTGGATGTTTTCATCAATGTAAAAGGCAAACCCAAACCAAACTGTGCCAGTCGGTTTTTCCTCACTTCCTCCTTCTGGCCCAGCAATGCCGCTAACCGCAACAGAAACGTCTGCCTTAGCGACGATTAATGCCCCTTTAGCCATTTCTTTTACGATCTGCTCACTGACCGCTCCAAATTGCGCCAATGACTCTGGTAAAACGCCCAGCATTTCATGCTTAGCATCGTTGCTGTAAGTCACAAAACCACGATTAAAGTAAGCTGAGCTTCCCGCAATATCTGTGATCACTTTAGCTATCCAACCCCCTGTGCAAGATTCTGCACAGGTCACAGATAATTTTTTTCGTTTTAATCTCTTTCCAAGTTCAATACTAAGCTGATTCAGGATTTTTTCATCCATAACAGACCTTCAATTTTATAAGAAATTAATTTTTCCGAAGCAGATCCCAAATCCACAGCCCCCCAATTGCCAAAGAAAGTAAGGTACCAAAACCAATGCCAACAGCAACGACCGAAACGCCCGCCATAACGGAAACCGAATACAATCCTAACATTATCAGCATAGCACTATTTTCGCCCAGGTTTTGCACAGCAACAGCTTTGCCTGCCCCCATCGAATGCTTGCCATGTTCTTGCAATAACGCATTTAATGGAACAACAAAAAGGCCACCAAATACGCCAAGGACGATCAAAATTAAGTAGGAAAATACTATTGATTGCTGAGTCGCAAAAAGAATGACCATGAATCCAATTAAGATCCCTGCAGGCATACAACGACGCACGGTTTTCAATGTAATAAACCGCGCAGCTAAACCTGCTCCAACAATGATACCAATCGCAACTATTGCATTCATCAATGTAGGGGTTGTATTGCCATCAATCCCCAGCACAACAGGCACCCATGCGACTAACAGGAAGCGTAGCGTGATACCCGCTCCCCAAAATAGGCTAGTCCCTACCAGTGAGAAGCGCGTTTCCTGATGACGCCAAAGTGTCACACAAACCGTCATGAAATCCACCAACATTTTTGTGGGATTCCACCCCTTGCCTTCACGAGCCGCCGCCAGACGAGGTATAAAGAAATTCGATACGACTGCGGCACCATACAATAAGGCACAAAGTCCTAATGCCAGCACCAGGCTAATATCAGAGAGGAAACCGCCAGCAACTGAGCCAATCAAAATAGCTGCAATAGTAGAAGCCTCCATCATGCCATTGGCTTTTACCAAACGCCCACCATCTGTTAGCTCCCCCAAGATCCCATATTTAGCAGGAGAATAGGCCGCTGCCCCAATTCCCACTAAGGTATATCCCAGAAAAGGATTTATATCGATACAGATGCTGATAGCCCCAAGCAATTTGACGCCATTAGAAAAGAGCATGACACGCCCTTTTGAAAACCGATCAGCAATTTGCCCGACAAAAGGGGCAAGTATGATATAAGCCAGAACAAAAACAATTTGCAGTGCTGGCCAACTCCATTCAGGGTAAGACTCTGCCTTTAATTGGGCTAAGATGGCAAAGAACAGCGCATTATCAGCAAAAGCAGAAAGAAATTGTGACAGCAATACTGCTTTCATTCCACGGTTCAGTAGCGGTTGTGTCTCCATTTCCTTACTCCTGTTCGGCCATTTCTCTTAAGGTGACAAAATCCGGTTTGCCACTGCCGAGCAAAGGAAGTTGCTTCACATAACGAATATCGCGTGGAACCGACAACTCAGGCATCCCTATTTCGCGTGCCACTCCCAGCATTCTGTTTCTATTCAGATTCGCATCTGTAGTGAACAATACCAGTGCTTCGCCTTTGCTTCGATCACTTCTGGTTGTAGCCGCATGTAGCGCATCGGCAGAAACATGAGAAGCAACTTGTTCTACCGCTTCGAGAGAAACCATTTCCCCTGCAAGCTTAGCAAATCGTTTCACACGTCCTTTGATCGTACAAAAGCCCTCTTCATCAATGGAAACGATATCTCCGGTATCATACCAGCCGATTTGATGATTCCCTTCAGCGTCTTCGGCAGAAGGTGGTTCCAAACGATCAGGTGCTTCAACTCGCAAATATCCTTTCATAACATTTGGTCCACGTAGCTGTAAGCGACCACCTCCTTCAATGCCCTGTATAGGCAATAAACGGGCTTCCATACCCGGTAAGAGCCGCCCAACTGTTCCTGTTTTTGCCGCCATCGGTACATTGATTGCCACGACCGGCGCACATTCCGTCACGCCATAACCTTCCAGGATACGGATGCCAAATTTATCTTGCCAAATGTGCTTGGTGTTTTCGGACAATTTTTCTGCACCAGCCACCACATAACGCAGCCGAGCAAAATCATAAGGATGGGCAAAACGAGCATAGTTGCCCAAGAAAGTCGAAGTTCCGAATAACACGGTACAATTTCGGTCATAGACCAGTTCAGGTACAACACGATAATGTAAGGGGCTTGGGTAAAGAAATACACGACTGCCTGTCATTAATGGAGTCAATAGACCAACTGTTAAGCCAAAAGCATGAAACAGTGGCAAAGAAGACATAAAGCGATCCAGCGGAGTAAAATCAGCAACAGTTTTTATCTGCTCAACGTTCGCCAATAAGCTGGCATGGCTGTGAACAACACCTTTGGGTGCACCTTCAGAGCCTGACGTAAACAGAATCAATGCATCATCATCCGGCTTTTGCGACGTCAGAATAGCTTTGGCAGGGAAAATCAGATGCCACAATATCCAAAGCTTATCTTCCCGCGTGATCGTGTCCTTTAAATCTTCGAGATATACCCAATTAGCTTCAGTCACCTGTTCTGGCAGATGAGCCAATTGTCCTTTTTCCAGAAATTGGCGGGATGTTACGATGGTTTTAATGGTTGCAGCCCGCATGGCATTCTTAATACCGCGGCTTCCTGCCGTATAGTTCAAAAGCGCGGGTATTCGCCCTCTTAACGAAGCACCATATAGGGTAGCCGCCATCACAGTTGTATTTGGCAACAGCAGGCCGATACGCTCACCTTCCTGTGTAAAACGCTCTAAGATCCGGCTAATTCCCAATATTTTTTTCAGCAATGAATGATAGCTATCCTCTTTAAAATTCACATCTTCAATGCAGGACTTAAAACGGCCAAAGCGTGTTTGTGCAGTTAGGTAAGCGCTGAATAACGTTTCTTTTGGGCGCGTCTGCATTCTCACAGCCATCATAATGGCGTGGAGATGTTCTCCTGCTAAACGGCGACGTGTTGTTGAATCAGGTGCATCCGGCATTGGCAGATCGACGGCCGGTAAAATTTTGAGAGTGATTTTCGGCAACCAATGCCGCTTCACAATGCCTTTTAACCGGCCAAAAATCGTTTGCTCTGCCCCCTCAATTCGGATTGGTACTACTTTTGCGCCTGATTTCGCGGCAATAAAAGCGGCACCATCATAAATTTTCATAAGGGAGCCAGTTACGGTGATCCTCCCTTCAGGAAAAATCACAATCGGGCGCCCTTTATCCACTTCTTTAACCAATGTCCTGACTGCCATTGGATTAGTAGGATCGAGAGGTACAACATCCGCATACGGCTTGATAAATCTGAGAAAACCACGAGTTGCAATATTAGAATAAACAGCAAATACAGGCTTTACCGGCAGGAATAGCCCAATTAGCAGGCCATCCAGAAATGAAACATGATTAGGAGTGATAATGCACTTGGTGTGTTGTTGTAACTGTTTGGTATCACCTTCAATGGTAACCCTGAAGAGTACACGAATAAGTAACCGAATAAAATTTAAGAGCATATCCATATCTCAAATATAATTAATAAAATTAAAGTGAGTAAACAGAACGATACTATAAGTTGTATGGACGATTTGTTATATCAGATTTCCCTATCAGCTAGAAAATAAACTTAAACACCGTTGATATATCAAATTAGTTTGGTTTTCTGGTTTAAAATGTAAGATTTAACGTGGGATACGATATCTTCTGTTGCGAGGCTGGCATCAACGATGAAATTGGCACACTCTTGGTATAATGGTTCTCTTTCAACCAATATTTCCGCCATTTCTTCTATGATGGACTTTCCGGTCAGACTAGGACGCTGTGAATTTTCTGGGTTGAGAGATAATCGCTGACTCAAAACTTCTGCGGAGGCTTGCAAATAAATCACAATACCGTTTTGTTGCATATACTGACGATTCTCAAGCGCCAGTACCATTCCTCCACCTGTTGAAATGACGCGCTCACTCTGACTAACTGCTTTCAACGTTTGGCTTTCTAATTTTCTGAAATGTTCCCAGCCATATTGTTCGACAAGCTCAGCTATCGTCATTTTATTCATGGCCTGGATACTTTCATCTGTGTCAATAAATTTATACGACAGCGCTTCAGACAACAACTTACCTATTGTCGTCTTCCCTGCACCTCGTGCACCTACGATGAATAGAGTTTGTTTCATTTCGTTGTTTTCCCGAAGAGTCTATAAAATTAAGCCTAAATATAAAGTATAGTAACTAAATATTTACACTCGTGTAAAAAGGTATTTTTGATGGATCAAAAAGTCACACTGAAAATTAAGTGTGACCTAACAAAGTTCAATGAAATCTAATTAAAGTAGAATATGGTCAACTACGCGGTAAATAATCACCATAACCAATCCACTTATACGTTGTCAGTGCATCAAGCCCCATTGGGCCTCGGGAGTGCAATTTCTGAGTGCTGACAGCCACTTCAGCCCCCAAACCAAATTGTCCGCCATCAGTAAAACGCGTACTGGCATTTACATATACCGCGGCTGAATCCACATGACGTACAAAGTAATCGGCTTGCTGCAAAGATTCCGTCAATATCGCATCGGAATGGGCTGTGCCATAAGTACGAATGTGTTCAATAGCTCGATCGATATCGCTAACAATTTCTACATTCATATCTAAAGATAACCATTCATCACAGTAATCTTCCTCTGCCACTTCAACAACAGTTGCAGGGCCATCTTTCAGCAATGTCATCGCTGATTTGCTGGCATGTAATGTCACGCCCTGCTCTTTCATTTTGATACTCAAAACTGGCAGAAAATTAGCTGCTATTTTTTCATGCACCAATAATGTTTCTAGTGAATTACAGGCACTTGGACGCTGGACTTTCGCATTAGTAATGATTTCCAGTGCTTTTTCAATATTGATGGTTTCATCTACAAATGTATGACAAACGCCAATACCGCCAGTAATCACAGGGATTGTCGATTGTTCCCGACACAATTTATGTAACCCCGCACCGCCTCTTGGGATCAACATATCGACATAACGATCCATTTTCAGTAATTCAGCCACCAACTCACGATCAGGTTTATTGATAGCCTGAACCGCAGCCGCCGGCAATCCACTTTGTTCCAATGCCTGCTGGATAACCTTAACCATCGCTTGATTTGTATGGTGAGTCTCTTTGCCACCACGCAGTATCACAGCATTACCGGTTTTCAGACACAACGACGCCACATCAATGGTAACATTGGGCCGGGCTTCATATATCACACCAATCACGCCCAACGGAACTCGGCGACGGCTCAATTGCAATCCATTATCCAATAATTGTCCATCAATAACTTGCCCGACAGGATCAGCCAAACGGCAGACTTGGCGCACATCATTGGCAATAGCATTCAGCCGTTCAGGTGTCAGTAATAACCGATCGAGTAGTGCTGCACTCATTCCCTGTTCGTGGGCTTGCTTCATATCTTGCTGGTTAGCAGCAAGAATCACTTCAATCTCTGTCTCCAACAAATCAGCAATGTGATTCAACGCTTGGTTTTTCTGACTGGTACTCAATTGTGCCAATTGCCACGATGCGGCTTTGGCTGCTTTTCCCATCTGCTCTAGCATGGTGAAATCCTTAACTCACGATCAATTCATTAAATTACGATCAAATCATCACGGTGAACCGCAACTGCGCCATATTCATAACCTAATATCTGGCTAATTTGCTGTGAATGATGGCCTGCTATCAGGCGTAATGCATCACTGTTGTAACGGCAAACACCATGAGCCAAATCTTTACCCGATAAGCTACGGATGCAAATAACCTCACCGCGGGAAAAATCACCTTTAACGTTTTTGATCCCTTTTGGCAGCAACGAACTACCTTTGCCAACAATCGCCGCTTCTGCACCATGATCGACAATAATTTCCCCTGCCGGAGGTGCCCCAAAAATCCAACGCTTACGGTTTTCCATTGGGCTAGCCAGGCCATGAAAGCGGGTTCCAACCGACTTTCCTGTAATAACATCAGCAATAACATCCGGCCGGTTACCCGCGGCAATAATGACATCAATGCCAGCACGTCCTGCCACGCCTGCCGCCTGAAGTTTTGTTGCCATTCCTCCCGTACCTAATCCCGAAACACTGTCTCCAGCCATCATTTTCAGCTCATCACTGATGTCATGCACTTCAGGGATCAAGGTTGCATCAGGGTTACTACGAGGATCTGCAGTATAAAGCCCTGCTATATCCGTCAGAAGCAACAATTTATCTGCACTGCCCAAAATAGCAGCCAATGCAGAAAGATTATCATTGTCACCCACTTTAATCTCTGCTGTCGCAACGGCATCATTTTCATTAATAATGGGAACGATGTGGTTATCAAGCAAAGCCTGAAGGGTATCTCTTGCATTCAGGAAACGTTCACGATCTTCCAAATCCGCGCGGGTCAGGAGCATTTGCCCGACGTGAATACCATAAATAGAGAAAAGCTGCTCCCACAATTGGATCAGGCGGCTTTGCCCAACAGCTGCCAGCAATTGTTTGGAAGCAATAGTTGCCGGAAGATCAGGATATCCTAAGTGCTCACGACCGGCGGCAATCGCACCAGAAGTTACAATAATAATGCGATGACCTTTTTCATGCTGTTGAGCACATTGACGAACCAGTTCTACAATATGGGCACGATTCAAACGACGAGAGCCACCAGTTAATACACTCGTCCCCAGTTTCACAACCAATGTTTGGCTGCCATTCATCATATTTCTGCCATTACAGTTAATTTGAAAAAAAACAGTGTCCAGTTTTAACAGGAGAGAAGCGTTATGCCAACTGACATAACGCAAAATTTAGCAAAAGCAGGTTAAAAAAACAGAATTACGCTATCACTTGCGTTTGCAAAGCGACGGTATTTTTAGATGGGATCAATGTCAGTTTGAGCGTTTCACAAGAATCAACCAGACGTTTGTGGAATGCTTGTAGCATTGATTCAAGATGCTCAAGATCGGCCTTTTTTTTGATATTCATGGCATTCCATTCACCTTGTTTATCGAATAAGCCTATCTGATAGTGATAAACAAAACCTTGATCCTGCTCTTCTAGCTCTAACCACCATCCCAAAAATTCACGTTTTTCCGGTGCTACTTTGGCACTGACACAAACAGCTAAACAGTCAAAGAAAAAATAACCATTTTGACACTTTAATTCACGTACATACGGCCCTAATGCAGAAAAACGCTTTAACAACCTATTTTTAGAATAACTTGCGGGTAAAGTCATACAAAGGTCTCCTTATATACAGAACACCTTTGTATCAAATGATTAAAAAATATCAAGTGATAAATTTATTTTTATAAAACTTTATCTTTCAACCATACACTTATTTCGTGTAATGCCTTATTGAAACCACCATAAATTGAGGTTGCAGGAATAGCTCGTACTGAACCTTCCATTGATGACATCGCAATCAACTTCGAGTCTTTCCTTGGGCTGAAAATATCATCCTCCCAATACACCGAAAACATGGGTACAGTACAACGACGGCCCAATAGTCCTTGATTCTTCAACGAATAACACGCTAATTCTGAACGTAATCTCTTTTCATCAACGTGATAAATACCTAAACGACTAGCCAAGACATCAATATACATTGACGGGATTTTCTGCTGTAATTTTTCATCATGCAGTAATTCATGCACAATCGGGCCTACTACCGATACGCCTTTAATCAGTTTCGGTTCCAGATAAGCAAGCCGGACAGCGATATTCGCGCCAAAACGAAAACCAAATACACCTACACGGGTATGATCAATCCACGGCACACTATCTAGCTGTTGTAAAACTTGTTGATGAAGTACGCATGTATCCTGCGTCAAGGTAAATTTCGCGGAATAACCAACAGAAGGCATATCCAGCGTTAGCATGGCAAAACCAAGAGGCGAGAAATGTTCACGAAACAACCGCCAGCAATCACTCTGGACATTATCAAGGCTGGCACAAACTAATATCGTTGGACAAGGTCCTTGTACATGGGAAGGCAAATGCAATAACCCAGTAACACTTTTGCCCCCTTCCAACTGGAATTCCAGCTTTTTTAATTCGTAGTCAGAAAAACGTGCCGCGTTTTCATAGGCTTTATTAGCCAGCACGATGGCCTGATCGGCCAGTTCATCACCGCGCAAATGAGGATAAGCTGCAATACTATATAGCGTTGCAGCCTTTAACCAACATGACCCGGCTTTTTCCGTATCTTCAGTATGCAACGCTTCCTGTTGCCAGTACATTGCCTGCTGAGACCACTCAAATGCCCAATTTCCTTTACGATAGCCGATCACAGTATCTAACAAATGTTCAGTACTGCGTTCGGCATCCGTCACGGCAATCCGGCTGAGGACATCTTGAATTTCTAGCGGATTGACTCCCCTCCAGATCCAAGCGAGCCAATTAATCATACGATACCAACGCTCGCGGCGCTCCCCACCAAGCATACTATCACTGGTAGTTATAGATTGTGGGCGAGTATATTTTACCAGTGTAGAGGTTTCTCGATGTTTAAACCGAGGCTTAAACAGCGATTCTGAAAGGTTTTGTTTCGTCATGACAAAAGAAAAATCTTACTGCTTTTCACAAACAGGTGGAACAAACACGACTCCCATATCCCATGGCTGCTCAATCCATGTGTTTTGGGGAATGTCAATAACATAATCATCCACAAGAGGGCGACCGGCGGGTTTGGCAAAAATCGTTACAAAATGAGCTTTCGGATACATTTCACGGATTGCCTGGGCTGTACCCCCAGTATCAACCAGATCATCAACAACAATGAACCCTTCACCGTCACCTTCAGCTTTTTTCAATACTTTCAACTCGCGCTGATTATCGTGATCATAACTGGAAATACAAACCGTATCGACATGGCGAATTCCCAATTCGCGAGCCAGTAACGCTCCCGGAACAAGACCACCACGGCTAACAGCAATAATGCCTTTCCACTGCTCTACGGGAAGTAAACGTTGTGCCAATTGACGGGCATGTATTTGTAACATATCCCACGTTACGACATATTTTTCACTCATAAAATTAGATCCTGGAAACTAAAGAATATTTCAGAAAAGCGTTTTTTGCGGAAAAAAGGTTGCGCGAGATTATAGTGATTTGAACCAACAAAAACCAGTAAAAACAGGGTAAGCCCTCATTCTCACAGCCCATTGCTGACAATAAAATGATATTCTCAAGCCTAGCATGGATATTAGGTCAATGCAGATGATAAAAACTCCCTGATGCATCAAACATTACCATTTTTCTCACCAAGATTCAGTTATAGGAGATTCGCCGTGTCCGAATTATCAACGCTATCCCCACAACCTTTATGGGATATTTTTGCTCAGATCTGTTCCATTCCTCATCCGTCTTATCATGAAGAGGCTCTCGCATCCCATATTATTGCGTGGGCAAAAAGCAAAAGATTCCATGTAGAGCGGGATGAAGTGGGTAATATTTTGATCAGAAAGCCAGCGTCAAAAGGTATGGAAAATCGCAAGTCGGTTGTCCTTCAAGCACACCTTGATATGGTTCCACAGAAAAATAACGATACTCAACACGATTTCACAAAAGATCCTATTCGCCCTTATATCGATGGTGACTGGGTTACGGCTGATGGTACAACTTTAGGCGCAGATAACGGTATTGGTATGGCTTCTGCTCTGGCGGTCTTGGCGGACGAATCCGTTAAACATGGACCATTGGAAATTTTACTGACCATGACCGAAGAGGCTGGCATGGATGGTGCATTCGGCCTGAAATCTGGCTGGCTGCAAGCTGACGTTCTGATCAATACGGATTCAGAAGAAGAAGGTGAAATCTACATGGGTTGTGCAGGCGGCATTGATTTTTCCACAACCTTACACCTGTCTCGTGAAGCGCTGCCAGCTAACTATAAAACGCTACAATTGACGATTAAGGGATTAAAAGGCGGTCATTCTGGCGGTGATATTCATCTGGGGTTGGGTAACGCCAACAAATTACTGGCTCGTTTCCTGTCCACGTATTCCGATGAGTTGGAACTGAAATTAATTCATCTACAAGGTGGAACCCTGCGCAATGCTATTCCTCGTGAAGGTTCTACCGTGATTGCGGTTCCTGCTGACAAAGTTGAAAAACTCCATCAATTAAAAGACAACTATCTGGAGACATTGAAAAACGAATATTCTGTCGTTGAAAACAATCTCACTTTCTTGTTGGATGAAACCAAAGCATCATCACACGCATTAACCACGGATTGCCAGACACGCTTCATATCCATGCTCAATAGTATGCCGAATGGTGTTATTCGTATGAGCGATGTTGCCAAAGGTGTGGTAGAAACTTCGCTAAACGTAGGCGTCGTAACCATGGACGAAGAGAAAGCCGAGGTTATTTGCCTGATCCGTTCACTTATCGAAAGTGGCAAGGTTTATGTTGTTGAAATGCTGCATTCTCTGGCAAAACTGTCCGGAGCAGAAACCGTAGCAAGTGGCAGCTATCCGGGCTGGCAACCTGACGCCAATTCGCCCATCATGCATTTGGTACGTGAAACTTATCACCAACTCTTCGATAAGACACCGAATATCATGGTAATCCACGCGGGTTTGGAGTGTGGCCTGTTCAAAAAACCGTATCCTGATATGGACATGGTTTCTATCGGACCAACTATTCGGGGTGCCCACTCCCCTGATGAGAAAGTACACATTAAGAGTGTCGGTCAATATTGGCAGTTACTCACCGCAATTCTCAAGGCTATTCCGGCTAAAGAATAATAGAAAATGATATTACCGCTCCCCTGCCATCTTGTTTGTGGGGGAGATTGCGTTCTTTACACCTTACCATTCCAATAAAAGCTGCCGCTCCAGTTGTGGGTTTTGTAACGTCACCTGCAACCCAACCAGCCTGACTCCCCGCCCTTCCCTGCGTATTTCCCAAGCCTGCTTTGCTATTTGGAGCAGATCGCGTTTATCCAATATAGGATGGACATGTTCCTGTGTTGTCAATTGAAAATCGTCAAACTTTAATTTGATGCCTTGACGAGCTATGCGGAGATCGGGTTTTACCTTTTCCAATCGTTTTTTCAGTTCAGGATAAAGTTTTTCAATGAGTTCAACACATTCATGCCATTCATGGATATCCTGCGCCAAAGTTTCCTCCACCCCAACGGACTTACGCAAACGTTCTGGCGTAATCTGTCGTTCATCAATACCATGACAGCGCTCCCAAAGCGTCAAACCAAACTTACCTAAACTTTTTATTAGTGCCAGCTTGTCATAACGCTGCACGTCAGAACAGGTCGCTAACCCCATGTCTGACAACCGCTTAGCGGTGACCTTTCCAACACCGGGAATTTTGCATAATGCCAGCGACTTGATAAAAGTTTCAACTTGTTCAGGAGAGATAACATATTGCCCATTGGGTTTATTGATATCAGACGCTATTTTGGCTAAAAACCTCACTGGCGCTACACCAGCCGAGGCCGTTAACTGCAATTCATCAAAAATGACCTGACGGATTTCTTGAGCAATCAACGTGGCGGAACCGTGACAATAATGGCAATCCGTCACATCCAGATAGGCCTCATCTAAAGAAAGTGGTTCGATCAGCTCAGTATAATGGGAAAAAATTCGACGAATATGTTGGGACACTTCTTTATAATGCGCCATTCTGCCAGGAATGACTTTCAATTGGGGACAAAGTCTTAATGCTGTAGCCGTAGACATCGCACTATGCACCCCGAAACGGCGTGCAGGATAATTTGCCGTACTAATTACCCCCCTTCGATCAGCGCTTCCCCCGACAGCAATGGGAATATTACGGAGTGATGGATTATCCCGCATTTCAACGGCAGCAAAAAAGCAATCCATATCAATATGAATAATTTTGCGCATTTGATCTCCTCACATCAAAATACTGTATAAATATACAGAAAGAGATCATGAAACTCTAGTCAATTTTTCAGCAAAACTTCAATGAGCTGATTTCTTCGGATGTAAACAGACATTCGATTCCCGCCAGGATGAAATAAAATCAACTCATTCTCTGTTTTAATAAAAAATCGCCTGTCATTTCAGATAACGCAGGCGATTTTTTATCATTTACTCTTATCCTTTACTCTATTTCGCTTATCTTCCTGCCAATTAACCTCCACTGGGAAAAATCAATGTTTGCCCCGGTGCTTCTCGGTTCAGGTGAATAAAATTCAGATGTTTTTCATAGTGATCAAGAATATCGCTAATGATTTGCTCTTTCGTATAGTCCATCAAATCATTACCCTGTGTTCCTTCCATCAGAAAAGTCTCCAACCGATAATAGTGAGACTTGCCCGCTCTCGCCCGATAGGTAAATCCAGGTACAGAATAGCGTTGCGGCCAGATTTGATAGATAAAATTCTGTTCATCCCCTAAATCAACAATTAATTCCAGTGGATTCAGCCGTTTGTTCTCTTTAGCGGGCAGTGCATTAAACTGCACTTTCGCACCACGTACAACTAACTCTTTAGCCACTTCTAACATCGCGGGACGGCACACCATATCCAGCATTCTCTGAGTGTTTTTCGTACCAGGAAAGTGCATCATACGGCTCAAACGCTGCTTCCAGTTCAATGAGCCATTGTCATGCATAAGAGTGGGGGAGGTATTTTGCAGCGAGCTGGCTTTACGGAAATCCTCTACCCGCAAAGACTTATATAGCCCCGCCATGACAAAGAAGATCACAAAACTAAAAGGTAGCCCCATGATAACCGTGGTATTTTGCAAAGCAGGAATACCATCCGTCATGAGGATACCCAGCGTTAATACACCGATTGCCACCGACCAAAAAACACGTAACCAATTCGGTGCATCATTATTGATATCACTCAGATTAGAAGTGAAATTTCCCAACACTAACGAACCAGAATCTGCCGACGTGACATAAAACAGCAATCCGGTAATGGTGCCCACAGAAGCACTGAACGTGAATGCCGGATAAAGTGCCAGTAAACGATAAAAACCTTGTTCTGGGTGTTGTAGCACGGTTTCCGCCAATTGGCGATTACCATGCAGAATTTCATACAACACACTGTTACCAAAAATCGATAGCCACAGCAGTGTAAAAACAAATGGTATGACTAATGTTCCCATAACAAACTGGCGAATCGTTCTGCCACGGGAAATGCGCGCCAGGAACAGCCCTACAAACGGCGACCAGGCCACCCACCATGCCCAGAAAAACAGAGTCCAGTTATTCATCCATTCAGTGGGGCGTTCAAATGCAAAACTGTTCAGCGTCATACCCATAAAACGGCTGATATAATCCCCGACGTTCTGCACTAATCCGTTAAGCAGGAATTCGGTATCGCCCATAAACAAAATGAATAAAACCAGGCCAAGAGCCAACAGGACATTCAATTCAGACAAAAATCGAATGCCTTTGTTTACGCCGGAAGTTACGGAGATAATGGCTATCACCACAGATAATAGTATCAATCCTCCCTGAACCCCCAATCCTTGCGGTAAGTCGAAAAGAACTTTCAGACCATAATTCAACTGCACAACCCCAATTCCCAGCGTCGTTGCAATGCCAAAAATGGTCCCTATTACTGCCGCAATATCCACCGTATGACCGATTAATCCTTTAATGCGATCACCAAAAATAGGATAAAGTGCCGAGCGGATAGTCAAAGGCAAATTATAACGATAACTAAAATATCCCAATGCAATTCCCATCAAGGCGTACATAGACCAGCCCGTCAGGCCATAATGGAACAGCGTCCACACCATCGCCTGACGAGCTGCTTCAATAGTTTCCCCTTGACCCGTTGGTGGTTGCATATATTGCGTGACAGGTTCAGCCACCGAGAAAAACATCAAATCAATGCCGATCCCAGCGGCAAACAGCATCGCCGCCCAACTTAGCAAACTGAATTCCGGCTTAGATTGTTCCGGTCCCAATTTGATTGAACCAAAACGGGAAGCCGCGACAAAAACAACGAATACAATGTAAAGCGTCGCAGCCAGTAAATAATACCAACCGAAAGTTTTGGACACCCAATTCAGGGTGTTTTTTATCCAAATACTGGTTGCATCTGTGAAAAAAATAGTGAACAGAGAAAATGCAATAATCAGTCCGGCAGAGGTAAAAAAAACGACAGAATTCAGGGTGTCCTTCTGGGTGTTTTTTGGACTGTCTTGTGTATTCATAGGCAGTTCCTGAAATTAATAGCATTAAAACAGATGAAAAACATAATTCATATAACAGTTTGAATTAAATATAAAATTTAAGATACTTTAAACAAATTCATTCCCTCATTGTAAAATTATTGTGATAAAACATATTTAATTTTGATTGAACATTCAATTAAAAAAAAGTTTAATACTGTCCGAATAATTGATTTTCTGAGCATAAAATCATGCCAAAAATTGGAATGCAGTCGATAAGAAAACAACAACTCATTGATGCAACATTAATCGTTGTGAATGAAGTGGGAATGCAGGAAGCAACTATTGCACAAATAGCCCGAAAAGCGGGGGTTTCCAACGGAATTATCAGCCACTATTTCAAGGACAAGAACGGCCTATTAGAAGCGACCATGCGTTATCTATTGCATCAGTTAAAAATAGCTGTCGCACGCCGATTACGCTTGCTAGATAACGCAACGCCCACGCAAAGGTTGAAAGCCATTGTCGAAGGGAATTTTGATACCAGCCAGATAAACAGCGCAGCAATGAAAACCTGGTTGGCATTCTGGGCGAGTAGCATGCATCAACCAAAGCTGTATCGGTTACAACAAATCAATGAGCGCCGTTTGCATTCCAATCTTTGTGTTGAATTTAAACGTGCCATGCCAAAAGCAGAAGCGCGGCTAGCTGCACAAGGTCTTGCTGCATTGATTGACGGCATTTGGCTGCGAAGTGCATTAAGCAGGAAGCCTTTTGATATAGCAGGGACATTCAAAATTACTATCGATTACATCGAACAGAAACTCGGAGCATCTGATAAGTTCTGACTTGGATAGACGCTTTAAGGAGAATCTATGACCTATTTTGGATTACAAAAACTTTATATCCACGGTGCTTATGTTGATAGTACCAATCCTAATAATACAATTTTTGACGCAATTAACCCAGCTAATGGTGACGTTATTGCTCAATTTCAGTCTGCAACAAAACAAGATGTTGATTTAGCAGTCGAAAGCGCCCATAAAGGACAGAAAATCTGGGCAGCCATGACCGCAGTGGAACGTTCACGGATCTTACACAAAGCGGTGAATATCTTGCGTGAACGCAATGATGAACTGGCTGAATTGGAAACACTGGATACCGGCAAACCCCTTTCTGAAACCCGGCAGGTTGATATCGTCACAGGTGCCGATGTACTGGAATACTATGCGGGCTTAATTCCAGCCCTTGAAGGCCAGCAGATCCCACTACGTGAATCTTCTTTTGTGTATACACGCCGTGAACCATTGGGTATCGTAGCAGGCATCGGCGCATGGAACTACCCTATCCAAATTGCCCTGTGGAAATCAGCACCCGCACTGGCTGCCGGTAATGCCATGATTTTTAAACCAAGTGAAGTCACTTCCCTTACCGCTTTGAAGTTGGCTGAAATCTACACCGAAGCCGGTTTACCTGATGGTGTTTTCAATGTGTTGACCGGACCTGGCCATGAAGTCGGACATTATCTGACTGTACACCCTAAAATCGCCAAAATGTCTTTCACCGGCGGTATTGTGACCGGCAAAAAGGTGATGGCAAATGCTTCCGCTTCTACCCTAAAAGAAGTCACGATGGAATTGGGTGGTAAATCTCCACTAATCATTTTTGATGATGCCGATCTGGATCGCGCTGCTGATATTGCCATGATGGCCAACTTTTTCAGTTCAGGTCAGGTTTGTACGAACGGAACACGCGTCTTTGTCCCCAAGGCACTGCTTTCACCGTTTGAAGCAAAAATTCTTGAGCGTGTTAAACGCATTCGAATTGGCTCACCTCTTGATCCCAACACTAACTTTGGTCCACTGGTAAGTTTTCCACACATGGAGTCCGTTTTACGCTATATCGAAAACGGTAAAAACAGCCATGCCCGCCTGCTGTGTGGTGGTGAGCGTCTGCTGGAAGGTGAATTAGCAAAAGGGGCATTTGTTGCACCGACAGTATTCAGTGACTGTACCGATGATATGTTGATCGCACAGGAGGAAATCTTTGGGCCTGTGATGTCTATCCTGACCTATGAAACGGAAGATGAAGTCATTACCCGAGCCAATAATACCCATTATGGCCTGGGTGCAGGATTAGTCACCAAAGATCTTTCCCGCGCACATCGTGTGATCCACCAGCTAGAAGCTGGGATCTGCTGGATCAATACCTGGGGAGAATCCCCGGCAGCCATGCCTGTCGGAGGCTATAAACATTCTGGTGTTGGCCGGGAAAATGGACTGGCCACACTACAAAATTACACACAAACCAAATCAATACAGGTGGAATTAGGCAATTTTGAATCCCTATTTTAATCCACGCCTGAAACAGAGGAGATAACAATGGTTTTTGATTACATTATTATCGGTGCTGGTTCAGCGGGTAACGTGCTTGCAACTCGTTTAACGGAAGATACCAATGTGACGGTCCTGCTGCTGGAAGCCGGTGGACCAGATTACCGGTTCGACTTTCGTACTCAAATGCCAGCGGCGCTGGCATACCCCTTGCAGGGAACCCGTTATAACTGGGCTTATGAAACCGATCCCGAACCCCATATGAATAACCGACGCATGGAATGCGGGCGCGGTAAAGGGTTGGGGGGATCTTCACTTATCAATGGCATGTGCTACATCCGTGGCAATGCACTGGATTTTGATCATTGGGCAACACAGGCAGGGCTGGAAGACTGGACTTACCTTGATTGCCTTCCCTATTTTCGCAAAGCGGAATCAAGGGATATTGGCGCAAATGACTATCATGGTGCAGATGGGCCTGTCAGTGTCACGACACCCAAAGCAGGAAATAATGAACTCTTTCATGCAATGGTAGAAGCAGGTGTTCAGGCGGGTTATCCCGTTACTGACGATCTGAATGGTTACCAGCAAGAAGGCTTTGGTCCTATGGATCGTACCGTTACCCCTCAAGGACGCCGCTCCAGCACAGCCCGTGGCTATCTGGATCAAGCTCGTTCACGCGCCAATCTCACCATCATGACTCATGCGTTAACGGATACCCTCGTCTTTGAAGGAAAGACGGCTGTTGGCGTCAATTTTTATCAAGGCCATAGCTCAACGTTAACCCAGGCAAAAGCACGTAAAGAAGTTTTACTCTGCGCTGGTGCCATTGCATCGCCACAGATTTTGCAACGTTCAGGTATTGGTCCCGAAGAAGTATTGAACGAGCTTGGTATTTCTGCTGTGCATGTCTTGCCTGGGGTTGGACAAAACCTGCAAGATCACCTTGAAATGTACTTGCAGTATGAATGCCTCAAACCCATTTCCCTTTATCCCGCATTGAAATGGTACAACCAACCTCAAATTGGCGCTGAATGGCTATTCAAAGGAACAGGTATTGGTGCCAGCAATCAATTTGAAGCAGGTGGCTTTATTCGCACCGATGAAAAATTTGCCTGGCCAAATATTCAGTTTCATTTCCTGCCTGTTGCCATTAATTACAATGGCAGTAATGCCATCAACCAACATGGTTTTCAGGCTCATGTTGGCTCTATGCGTTCCCCAAGCCGTGGTCGGGTGAAAATTAAGTCGCGAAACCCACGTCAGCATCCCAGTATTTTATTTAACTACATGTCAACAGAACAGGACTGGCAAGAGTTCCGCGCGGCTATTCGCATTACGCGGGAGATCATGGCACAACCTGCGCTAGCGCCTTATTGTGGACGTGAAATCAGTCCAGGTGTTGAAAATCAGTCAGACGAACAGTTGGATGCCTTTATTCGTCAACATGCTGAAACCGCATTTCACCCCTCATGCAGTTGCAAAATGGGGACAGACGAAATGGCGGTCGTGGATGGTCAAGGAAGAGTACATGGCATTGAAAATCTACGTGTTATTGATGCTTCTATTATGCCAACCATTATTACCGGTAATTTAAATGCCACAACAATCATGATGGCTGAAAAAATAGCTGATAACATCAGGGGAATCTCTCCTCTGCCACGCAGTCAGGCAAAATATTATGTTGCCAATAATTCCCCTGTCCGCCAATCGGTCAAAAATAGTTAATCAATTCATTCTCACAAAAATTAGATAAATCACTAATACGGGAAATTGAGATATTCAAGGAATACTCATTTTTCCCGTATTTATATTACTCATAGTGATTATTATCTTATTACGATATTAAATTCAAAGTCATAAAGATATGTTCTGCGCCTTCTTCCAAATAAATCTCACCCTGAGCTTGATAACCAAGGCTTTCATAAAATGGTTGAGCATGGCATTGTGCAGATAGAATGGTAGCCTCAATGTTATTTTTTCTGCCGAAATCTTTAATAAACTCCATAACCTTACGACCTATCCCTTGACCACGATAATGTCTCAATACTGCAACCCGCCCAACTTTAAGTATGTTATTATCTTTCTGGATTGCCCGTAATACGCCTATTGGCTTTTCACCATCAAATACCACCACATGCAAAGCGATATCATCATATTCATCAATATCAATCTCTGCATCAAATCCCTGTTCATCCGTAAATACTTGTTTGCGAATAGAAAATGCTTGCTGAATTAATTCGGGGTTCTGTCTTCCTATGCTGTACTTTATTTTCATTATTATATCCTGTTTATACACGTTACCTTTCAAGTTGCTCATTATAAGACAACATAACTCATTGTTTCTCCCCGCTTCGCGAGGAGAAATCACCCGCATCTTGAAGTTAGATTAGTATATAATTTACAAAGTCCGTCCCTAACCTACTTTTAAATAGATAAGTAAGTCAAGCCAGAATAAGAAACCAAGACTTGGTTTAAATTGAAAATAATAAGGGCGACCATTTTTAGATCACCCTTATGATGCAATCCACTTTTATACTAACAATAGATTGAAGTAAGAAGATAAATTACTTTTCCTCTTTTTTATCACTGTCATCTTTAACATCATGACCTTTAAGACGATTGATTAAGTCATCTGCCTTTTTATCAGCCTCAGACTTTATTTCTTCCGTCTTCGATTTCATCGTATCTGAAAGCTGATCGAGTTTATCATTAGCCTGATGCCGGATATCATCCGTTTTCGCTTTCATTACCTCCATCACATCATTCGCTGTTTTAGTCGCTTGACTCTGTATATCCGTCGCAGCTTCCTTTGACTTATCAATCAAACTATGGCCTTCGCGCGAAGCATTTTCCTTTATCTCCTGTGCACTTTCTTTTGCATTATCCATTATGCCCGTGGCCGTTTTTTCAGCATCAGTTGTCTTTTGTGCTGCACTTTCTTCAGTTTGCTGAACCGGATCTTCCGCTTTTTTAGATGCGTCATCACAGCCAGCGATCAAGGCTACGATAGCAGCCAAGATCAGAGAACCAAGGATCTTTTTTTTCATTGACGAACCCCCTTTGTACGTAAGGAAATTGAACTTAAATTTCAATGTCAAAAATCACCCAATCCATGGGATAAATCTCATTATCGTATGGTATGCTTCCCAAGATCACACGCAAACAAAAATAATTCTCATTTTTATTTACCTTTTTTAATTTCTCAGGTGACTTATTACTTTGAAAATATTTCACTTGATCACATTTCAGGAAATTTATGGCAAATAATAGTCAAAAATTAGAAAAACGCCCAATCGCTACCATAGTTCAGAAAATTTTAACCGGTACATTAGTATTGGGAGCGGCATTCTCCAGCGCTGTTTACGCAACTGAAGATCCCAAAGAACAAAAGCCAGAAAAGAAAAATGAGGTGATAAAATTACCCACACTTTCCGTTGTTGAGAATTTACACAATAGCACCAGTGCGGGAAGTTCTGTGCTCAAAAAAGCGGATATTGACCGTACTCAAGCCGATAATATTGCCCAGTTACTCGACCAGCTCCCTGGTGTTTCAATGTCAGGCTCTCCACGCCCTGGTGGGCAAACACTGAATATCTGGGGGATGGGTGACCAGGAAGATATCAAAATCACGTTGGACGATGCGCCAAAAGGATTTGAAAAATATATGCAGGGTTCCGTCTTTATTGAGCCTGAATTAATCAAACGAGTCGAAGTTGATAAAGGGCCACACAATTTACTTAACGGCAATGGTGGATTTGGTGGTTCGGTCAAACTGGTGACAAAAGAAGCGAACGATTTACTACGCCCCGATGAAGATTGGGGGGGTTTTGTCAAACAAAGCTACCACACAAATGACAGACAGTGGATCAATAGTGGCGCACTATACGGCAGGGATCCCGATGGCTTTGCCGATGGGTTGCTCTATGTGAGCAAGCGAAATGGGCACAATATTAAACGTCCTGATGGCACACGTTTTGAGTTTTCACAAAATAACCAAATATCTTATTTACTGAAAACCAACTTTTATCCCAGTGACGCTCATACGATTAGCCTGTCTGCTATGCGATCTGAATCGGATGGCTGGCAACCTTGGTCGGCCAAACGTGATGAGATGCCCGTTCCATCAGCCGCTGATATAAAGAAATACGGTTTGGATGGCGCCTGGAAAAGAAAATTGGTCTTTCGTGATCAACTTGATCAGAACTACACTGCCAAATGGAATATCGCACCAGAAAATAACCCGTGGTTAAACCTGACGATGCTCTATGCCTATTCCAAAACCAAGCAAGACGATACTCGCCCAGAAAATGCTTCCCCCTATTTTAGTAGCTCAATGGGTAATAAAAGCTGGGTTGATTACACCGATAATCTGATTGATATCAACAACAAAAGTGTATTCTCAACCGGTATGATTAAACACGAATTACTGGTGGGAACCCGTTGGCATAAAAATGAACGCAATGTACTGATGTTCAATAAGGAAAAAATAAAAAATAAAAACTATAACTATGGTTATTATCAACCAGGCTATATGCCTGCTGGAGATCAATTCGCTTACAGCTTCTATATGCAAGATTCCCTGAAAATAAGCAGCGTCACCGTCACACCGGGTGTTCGTTATGATCATGTCAAAAATAGGGGTAGAGAAAATAACGCGCCACTGTATAACGATACATCGCCAGAATCTAATCATGACTATAGCAGTGTAACCTATACCGGCTGGTCACCCCATTTAGGCATTCTGTGGCAAGCAAATAAAAACCTTTCATTGTTTGCAGATATCAGCCGTACATGGCGTGCACCAATAGTTGATGAACAATATGAAGTACAAGGATTAGGTAACCTTAAAGGTTCCAGCCGTGATCTTGGTGTTGAACGAATGGCAGGAATACGCCTCGGTGCAATTCTCGATTTCGATAACTTAATACTTGAAGAGGATAGCCTGCAAATCCGTACCACCTTATTCCGTAACCGTGGTAAAGATGAGATCTTTAGAAGACGTGGTATTTACTGTGAAGCCCAACTTGATAGTGGATCAAGTAATTCATGTAGAACATCATTGGGAAATTATCGCAACTTGCCAGGATATACGATTGAAGGCTTAGAAATAGAAACGTTCTACGACAGCTCCACACTGTTTGGAAAATTATCGTTCTCTACTATGCGTGGGCAACGTGACGCTTCTCCACGTGATCCGTGGTTAGGGCATAAAACCTGGATTGCGGAAATACCGCCAACTTCTGCCCATGCCATGTTAGGGTTTAAAATTCCACAATGGCAGATGGCAATGGGATGGAAAGGTGATTTTATCCGCAAACAAGATCGCTCCCCTATAGATGGAGATCCAAAAGCAGATTCTTGGTCACTGCCTAAAAGTAAGGGCTACGCCCTGCACGGCCTGTTTGCAAGCTGGCGTCCTTCTTTTATAAAAGGATTTGAAGCACGAGTCACTATCGATAACCTGTTCAACCGTGATTACTCTCCGTACCTAGGAGAGAATGTTTCAGGTATCGGCCGGAATTACAAATTCAGTATCTCACAGCAATTCTAACTGACACGTTCCTAACCCTCTTAACCTAAAGAGGGTTAGACTACATTGACTTCCGCCCAGTAAATACAAATAATAACTATTATCAGTTATATCCCATCAGGCAATATCATTATGGCGGTGCAAAAAAGCACATTTAAGCACAATCAAATCACCCAGAAACTTTATACCGATTACCATCACTGGTTACGCAACTGGATCAGACAAAACAGTGCTTGTCCCTATCAGGCTGAAGATCTCGTCCATGAGGTTTTCATCAAATTGATGCAATCTTCGGATCTTGAAAATATCCACCAGCCAAGAGCCTTTTTAATGACGATAGCGCGCAGAACCCTCTCCAATTACTGGCGCAGGAAAAAACTGGAAGACCATTATCTGGAATATGTCAGTGAACAACCTGAAATCTCAGCAAACTCTTCTGAGAATCAACTTATGCTGTTAGAACAGCTAGAAAAAATAGATGAGACCTTGGATAAACTTCCGGCAAAAGTCCGACAAACATTTCTACTCATCCAACTCCAGGGCTTACGTTATCAAGAAGTTGCGGAAAATTTGGGTATCTCAATAAGCTCGGTGAAAAACTATTTACACCAAGCCCACAGGGAATGTCATTTTTTTAATACACATTGAGTAGTCATATCTCTAAACAAACAACCCCGCTGTTTATCTGGCAGCAGGGCACTTGTTTTAACTGCAAATTTACTTGACGGAAAACAGTGTCAAAGAATACGATTCTTCTCTAGCTGTGCCTGACGGGCGGTTTCCCTCGCCATGCGTTTTTTACGGGCATCGCAAGGTTCAGGACAATCACACACTTTTTCTACGCCGATGCTTCCCAAACCACCACAGCTTCCCTGAATGCTTTTGCGCTTAAAAATATAACCCAGCGCCATGCCAGCAAAAGCCAGCAAGAAAAAGATAAAAGTGGCAATAAAGACTTCCATCGCCTTTTCCCCCTTTCTTATTTCTTCTGTAAGTATGCCTTAAAGGCGGTATTATAACGCTCTTCAAAGCCGTCTTTGGTTTTAACGATCATAAAAACTGGAATATTCAGCTTCTCAGCCACTTCCATGCCCTTCTCTGGTCCCAATACATCCAGGCCAGTAGAAAAACCATCAGCACTCATACAAGTTGGTGCTATCACGGTAATTGAAACCAAATTATGCGTTATTGGCTTGCCGGTTTTCGGATTAATGGTGTGAGAATAACGCACGCCATTCTGTTCAAAATAGTTGCGGTAATCACCCGATGTTGCCACAGACATATTGCCCGGCTCAATAATCTCCTGAGCGCTCTGCGCCATGCCACTATCCGATGGTTTTTCGATCGCTATCCGCCATGGATTTCCTTTGCCATTGCTGCCCGATGTGCGAACTTCACCGCCAATATCAACCATGTAATTTTTGATATTTTGGGATTCCAGATACTCAGCAACAACATCAACGCCATAACCTTTGGCGATGGAAGAGAGATCAACATACAGCTCAGGGATGGATTTAACTAAATTATTGCCTTCAACAGACAAATTATCGATCCCCGTCCAGGTACGGCGCATCGCTAATTCTTCATCCGTCGGTGCCTTGGTAATGCGTCCTTCCGGCCCAAATCCCCACAGATTTACCAGTGGACCAACAGTCACATCCAGCGCACCTTCTGTCAGTTTATTGATA
Source organism: Xenorhabdus griffiniae (assembly GCF_015163655.1). Classification (GTDB taxonomy): domain Bacteria; phylum Pseudomonadota; class Gammaproteobacteria; order Enterobacterales; family Enterobacteriaceae; genus Xenorhabdus; species Xenorhabdus griffiniae. The sequence continues at coordinate 39,959 of NZ_JADEUF010000001.1, forward strand.
CGAATAGCTTCTTTGACAACTTTCGCTGTAGCGGCAGATACCGGAAACGGTTTATTCACTTCACGGCTTTGATTAAAACGACTCAATTCAGAATTTGGCCGATAAGTAGACATCTGATCGTTCACTTCTTCCAGCAGGCGATCAATCTCTTTTTGCAGGTTTTCTGGGGCAGGTGTCGATGAATCAGCAACATATTTGACGGAGTAATAAGTCCCCATCGTCTGCCCATTCAGGTTTTGCTGTTTAGGGCCACCACATGCCGCCAGCATCATCATTGCAAACAGCAATGCTCCCCAGTTGATCATTTTTTTACTCAGCATAACTTACTCTTTCTGGCTTATTTTGGCTGTTTCTAAATCGCAGCGCCCACAAAATGTGGGCGCTTGTCGTTAAATCATGTTAGCTGCAACCCAAAATTTATTGGGTATACCATCAGCCGCCGAAATCATCCAACATGATGTTTTCATCTTCTACGCCAAGATCTTTCAACATCTTAATGACCGCAGCGTTCATGACTGGAGGTCCACACATATAGAATTCACAGTCTTCGGGCGCTGGATGATCTTTCAGGTAGTTCTCATACAGAACATTGTGGATAAAACCCGTATAGCCATCCCAATTATCTTCCGGCAGAGCATCTGACAATGCCACGTGCCATGTGAAGTTCTCATTTTCCGCTGCCAACTTATCAAAATCTTCGGTATAGAACATTTCACGCTTAGAACGCGCACCATACCAGAAGGAGATTTTACGTTTGGAGTTTAAACGGTTAAGTTGGTCGAAGATGTGAGAACGCATTGGTGCCATACCTGCACCCCCGCCGATGAAGATCATTTCTGCATCAGTGTCTTTCGCGAAGAATTCACCAAACGGGCCAGAGATCGTCACCTTATCACCTGATTTCAGCGACCAAATATAAGAAGACATGATACCCGGAGCAACGTCTGGATTTCTTGGTGGAGGTGTTGCAATACGGACGTTCAGCATGATAATGCCATGCTCTTCTGGATAGTTCGCCATTGAATATGCACGAACCGTCGGCTCTTTGACTTCAGAGACATAACGGAACAGATTAAATTTATCCCAATCTTCACGATATTCTTGTGGAACATCATAATCCGCATAACGGGCAACGTGGGGCGGACATTCAATCTGAATGTAGCCACCAGCACGAAATGGCACCACTTCCCCATCAGGAATTTTCAGCTTCAATTCTTTAATGAAAGTCGCTTTGTTATCGTTGGAGATAACTTCACATTCCCACTTCTTAACACCGAAAATTTCCTCTGGCAGTTCGATTTTCAGGTCTTGTTTAACATTAACCTGACATGCCAATCGGCAGCCCTCTTTTGCTTCGCGCTTGTTGATGTGAGAAAGTTCCGTTGGCAAGATATCACCACCGCCTTCCTTAATTTTCACCCGGCACTGGCCACAAGAACCGCCACCACCACACGCAGAAGAAACGAAAATCCCCTGATTGGAAAGCATACCCAATAATTTATCGCCGGCAGGAGCAGAGAAACTTTTATCCTCATCGCCATTGATTTCAACTTTTATATCCCCGGTGTTTACTAACTTAGATTTTGCAAACAAAATCATGGCCGTTAGTACCAACACAATCAGGGTAAACATGACTACGCCTAGAATAATTATATCCATGAATTCTTCTCGCCTTTAGAGCTGCACACCGGAAAAGGACATGAAGCCCAATGCCATCAAGCCGGTGGTGACAAAGGTGATCCCCAATCCTTTCAGACCTGCCGGAACATCCGCATATTTCATTTTTTCACGGATAGCAGCCATCAGAACAATTGCCAGCATCCAGCCCATACCTGAACCAAAACCATATACGATGGACTCACTAAAGTTATAGTCACGCTGTGCCATAAATGAAACGCCACCGAAAATCGCACAGTTCACCGTAATCAACGGCAGGAAAATTCCCAACGCATTGTAAAGTGTCGGCACATAACGGTCTAAGATCATTTCCAGGATCTGTACCAATGCAGCAATAACACCAATAAAGGTAATGAAGTTCAGGAAGCTCAAATCCACCCCATCCATCAGCGCTCCATCACGGAGAACCAGATTGTAGACGAGGTTATTGGCAGGAACGGAAATTCCCAATACGACGGTTACAGCCACACCGAGGCCAAAGGCCGTCTTAACGTTCTTTGATACCGCCAAAAACGTACACATACCGAGAAAGAAAGATAACGCCATATTCTCGATAAAGACTGCGCGGACAAACAAACTAATATAATGCTCCATTTTGTTTGTTACTCCTTCTCAACCTGCGCAGGCTTCAGAGTCCGTAAACCCCAAATCAGCATACCAATAATGAAGAATGCGCTCGGTGCCAGCAGGAACAAGCCATTGGGTTGATACCAACCGCCATTCTTGACAGATTCCAGCACCGTAACACCGAACAATTTCCCTGAGCCAAACAGTTCACGCAAGAAACCAACCAGCAATAGAATGACGCCATAGCCCAAACCATTGCCGATACCATCCATAAAACTTTCAACCGGTGGTGCTTTCATGGCATAGGCTTCAGCACGTCCCATAACAATACAGTTAGTGATGATAAGGCCCACAAACACCGATAGCTGTTTGGAAATTTCGTAGGCATAAGCCCGCAAGATCTGGTCTACGACGATAACCAAAGATGCAATGATCGCCATCTGTACGATGATTCGCACACTGCCAGGAATATAATTACGAATTAATGAAATAAAAAAGCTAGAAAACGCAGTTACCAGGGTAACTGCAATGGTCATGACTAACGCCGTTTCCAATTTGGTAGTCACAGCCAGCGCTGAACACACCCCTAAAACCTGCAATGCAATGGGGTTATTATCAAACAACGGCCCAAGCAGGACTCGTTTTATTTCTTTACTATCAGCCATCTTTCAAGGCTCCCTCACGTACTTTTTTCAGGAACGGGCCAAAACCGTTATCACCCAACCAGAAATCAAACATATGCTGAACACCGTTAGAAGTCAGGGTTGCTCCGGACAGCCCATCTACACCGTAAGGGTTATCACCGGCACCACCACGGACGATCTTAAGTGCCGGCATACCTTGCGGGTTATAGAGTTTTTTACCTACCCACTGCTTGCGCCACTGTGGGTTATCAACTTCACCACCCAAACCAGGGGTTTCACCATGAGAGTAGTAAGTGATGCCGTGAGATGTGACACCATCGATATCAATGGAAATAAAGGCATACATCATTGACCACAGGCCAGAGCCGTATATTGGCAAAACCAGCTCCGTCGTTTTACCGCTCTCATCCTTAACCAAATAGATTTCGGCCATATTGGCGCGGCGGCGGATCTTCGCCAGATCTTGCTCTGGTAACAAAGCAACACTGGTTTCGTCACTGCGCAAAGCATTATTCAGGTCAAAATTACCCGTGCTTTCTTGCAACGTTGCTGTTTTCAAATCGAGCAATTCAGGCTGAATGCGGCTGTTATAGATTGCTTTGATTTCCGCCGCTGTCATGTCCGGTTTTAGCAAGCCCGCGACATCCAGAATATTACGCTGCTTATCCAGCAGCTTCTGCTCTTGCTGCTGCGCTTTCAACCCTACGGCTGAACCGGCAACCACAATCGAACAGACAAGGCACAGCACAAAAACAACGAGGAATGTTCTGCCGATGCTATCATTATTTTTTGGTTTATCATTAGCCACGGGCTTTTCTCCGCTTAATATTGGCCTGTACGACCAGATAATCGAACAGTGGCGCGAACAGATTAGCGAACAAAATCGCCAACATCATTCCTTCTGGATACGCTGGGTTTACCACCCTGATCAAAATACACATAGCCCCGATCAGAATGCCATATGCCCATTTTCCTTTATCCGTAAACGCTGCGGAGACAGGATCAGTCGCCATAAAGATCATACCGAAAGCGAAGCCTCCCAGAACCATATGCCAGTACCACGGCATAGCGAACATGGGGTTAGTGCCAGAACCAATTGCATTAAACAGATAAGACGTCGCAATCATGCCTAGCATCACACCAGCAACAATGCGCCATGAAGCAATACGGGCAAACAGAATGATGGCACCACCAATAAAAATCATCAAAGTGGATACTTCACCGATTGAACCAGGAATGTTACCAAGGAAAGCATCCATCCAGGTGATTGGCTGTCCGGTAATGGTATTGATCAGGCCGTGACTACCCGCAGTGGCCCATTGGGATAACGGCGTTGCGCCAGAAAAACCATCAGCCGCAGTCCAAACCAAATCACCTGAAATCTGTGCCGGATAAGCAAAGAACAGGAAAGCACGTCCCGCCAAGGCTGGGTTTAGGAAGTTACGCCCCGTACCACCAAAGATTTCTTTCGCAATCACCACGCCGAAAGTAATCCCCAAAGCCGCCTGCCACAATGGCAGTGTTGGTGGAACAATCAATGCGAACAGAATGGAGCTAACAAAGAAACCTTCATTGATTTCATGTTTACGGATAATGGCAAACAAAACTTCCCAGAAACCACCTACGACGAACACAACCGCATAAATTGGCAGGAAGTAAGCCGCTCCCAATAGCATTTTACTGCCCCATCCTGCATCTGGTGTTAATGACGCACCAAGATACTGGGCCAGCATATAATGCCAATCAGAAGCCAGAACCTGCTGTAAGGCATCTCCGTTATATAAATGAGTCAGAGCAGGTATTGCCTGATTTCCGACGTTATACATGCCCCAAAACATCGCAGGGAAAACTGACAGCCACACCAGGATCATCATGCGCTTGAGATCGATGGCATCACGGACATGGGCATTCCCTTTTGTCACGGTGCCCTGCGTATAGAAAACGGTGCTTACTGCCTCATAGAGAGGATAATACTTCTCCAGTTTGCCACCGGCCTCAAAGTGGTGCTCTACTTTTTCAAATAAATTTTTCAGGCCCATGAATTACCCTTCCAGCTCAATCTTAGTCAGCACTTCACGCAGTACTGGACCGTACTCATATTTGCCTGGACAAACATAGGTACATAATGCCAAATCTTCTTCATCCAGCTCCAGACAACCCAGCGCCTGAGCGCTATCAGTATCACCTGCAAGCAAATCACGCAGCAGATGAGTTGCCATGATATCCAGTGGCATGACACGCTCATAGTTGCCAATGGGCACCATAGAACGTTCTCCACCGTTTGTTGTGGTTGAGAAAGCAAAACGTTTCTTTTTCAGGAAGTGGCCGATTGTGGTACGGGTAATCGAGAACTTATTCGCGCCCGGCGCAATCCAACCAAACAGCTCCTTTTCCCGCCCTTCAGCAAGTACAGAAACTAACGTATGGAAGCGGCCAAGATAATGGCGAACGTCATCGGATTTTGTACCATAGAGTACGGAACCAGAAACAATACGGTTTTCACCCTCTTGCAACTGATTTTGCGTCAATTCCAGCAAATCAGCCCCCAACCGAGTACGTATCAAGCGCGGTGATTTAACCTGTGGCCCTGCCAGGGATACCACACGATCAGTATAAAGCTCACCCGTGGTAAACAATTTGCCGATAGCAATGACATCCTGATAACCCAGATGCCAAACCGTTTTTTGAGCACTAACAGGTTCAATAAAATGAATATGCGTACCTGCCAAACCCGCTGGATGGGGGCCAGAAAACTGGTTATAGGTGATTTGAGCGTTATTTCCCACTGTTGGAATATTTCCAGCGCCGTGGCAAACGTGGATTTTCCCCTCTGTCAATCTTGACAGAACATTCAGACCATCAACAAAAGCCTCTTCCTGAATTGCGATAACGACGAGTGGATCAGCAGCCAGTGGCTGGGTATCCATTGCCGTAATGAAGATTGCCTTTGGTGTGGAACCGGGAACAGGGGTACGGCTGAAAGGACGTGTACGCAACGCTGTCCATAATCCTGACGCCAGCAGATTTTTCTCTACTTGTTCACGGCTTAAGCCAGTAAGTTCGGCACGCTCATAGCGATCAAATGTGACTTTCTCATCGCCATTCACTTCAATAACAACGGATTGCAAAACACGACGTTCACCACGTCCAATAGTGACAACTTTCCCGCTTGCGGGACTAGTGAAAACAACCCCTGGATTCTTCTTATCTTCAAAAAGAATTTGCCCTTTTTTGACATGCTCACCTTCCTTAACCAGCATAGAAGGACGCATTCCAACATATTCTTCACCGAGTAAAGCAACATGGCGAATTGCCGGACCATCTTCTATAACTTGGGCAGGCGCTCCTGCTATTGGGAGGTCGAGTCCTTTTTTAATTTTAATCATAAGATTTGCACAAGTTTATCAGTTAAATCATATACTACAGATTACCTTGCGGTATTTCCGTTAGGTAATGCAGCGACTCTAATAATACAAAAAACCTTGAGCAATATATGTCTCAAGTTATTCACTCCGATAATCGTTACAAAGTTTCTCTGAATTTTCGCCGGGGTAATTCTAACACCTCCCCCACTGACTGTCTGATTAATCAAGTGACACAGTTCAAGCAAATAAAAATAATTTCTCTGCTAAACCGTCAACCATTCGATAAAAACGAATATTTCTATCACTTTTCTCTACGTCAGGGCGGTTTTCAATCAAAAATTAATTACCGCGCCATTAATCTGAGTTTTTCCAACGAGTTCGATAAATCAAAAGGATATGCCGGCAGGAATTGATGAAAGCGGCACCATCAAAGAACGACGATGGCTTGTTTTGGCAACAATAACAGCCCGCCTATGCGTAATTTGCTCAAAATAGCATTCCTGCCACAGTTAACATAATAGGCGGGCCATATGTTATTAATGTAAAAACAGAAAACCAATCACCCTTTTGGAACCACAAATCAAATTATTCTCTCTCCAAGATGAAATAGCACATAGTCACCTGATTCAATACGGTGCCAAACTTCATTTTCGGTTAAAGGTTGGGTGGCAATCACGGATACGACATCCCCTGGCTGGGTGTGCTGCTGGAAATCGATTTCAACATCCTGATCGAGTAATTTAGCCCTGCCGAAAGGGGCACGACGAGTAATCCAATGCAATTGCGTCGAACAGTAAGCCATAACGAACTGCCCGTCTGACAACAGCATATTGAAAACACCTTTCTTTCTCAGTTGATCCACCAGGGAAGCAATAAATTTAAACACCGCAGACCAATTGGAAGGTCGCTTGGGATATTTCAACGATAGTTGATGCAATATCCAGCAAAATGCCCATTCACTGTCTGTCTCACCCACCGGCCGGTAATTACCCGTTTTCAGCTTACTGTATCCCTTAAGTTGACCATTATGGGCGTAAGTCCAATACCTTCCCCACAGTTCACGGGTAAAGGGATGGGTATTAACCAGGGAAACATTACCACTGTTTGCCTGACGAATATGGGCGACAATCACTTCTGATTTGATCGGATAGCCTTGTACAAATCGAGCTACAGGTGAATAGCAACTGGATTGGTGATCTTTAAACGTCCGGTATCCCAATCCCTCATAGAAGGTAACTCCCCAACCATCCTTATGTGGGCCGGTATGTCCGCCACGCTGAATGAGACCACTCAAACTAAATACGATATCTGTTGGCACGTTGGCACTCATGCCAAGTAATTCACACATTGCCTACCCCTAACAAACTACAATCAGGCTTTTACCATCTCTTTTTCAATTAATTGAATCAAGATATGAATGACTTTAATGTGAATTTCCTGAATACGATCTGCATAACCAAAATGTGGTACTCGAATTTCAACATCTGCTGTTCCTGCCATTTTTCCGCCATCCTTGCCAGTCAGTGTAATGACTTTCATACCTTTGGCACGGGCGGCTTCAACGGCTTTAATGATGTTGCCAGAGTTTCCAGAAGTTGAAATACCCAGCAGGACATCGCCTTTTTGACCGACCGCTTCAACATAACGGGAAAATACATAGTCATAACCAAAGTCATTGCTTACGCAAGATAAGTGGCTAGGATCAGAAATCGCAATGCCCGGGTATCCCGGACGATTTTCACGGTAGCGGCCTGTCAATTCTTCCGCAAAATGCATGGCATCACAATGTGAGCCACCATTACCACAGGAAAGCACTTTTCCTCCTGCCTTGAATGAATCAGCCAGCAAAACCGCAGCTTTTTGAATGGCGTCGATATTTGCATCATCATTGAGGAAGTTAGCCAACGTATCTGCGGCTTCGGATAATTCACTGCGGATCAGTTCTTGATACATGGAACTCATACTCCTGAAAAGTCTTCGGGATTAATAATGTCAGCCAACAAGTGTAACGGATTCCCCTATCTGAAAGAAGATATCATCACATCTTGAAAGAATTATCGTTTGCAAAACCAACACAACTTTGTGAGCCAGATTGTAATTAAGATGTAAACATATTGATAAATGCGTTTTCCTCATCTAAAAAAGAAGAACATCACAACAGGTCAGACCTCTGACAACTCAACCTGAGATTTACAGGAGTTTTACTATGACCGCTTTCAGCATTATCTTATTTTTAGTCTTGATTGGCGGGCTTTGTTACCACAAAGTCAGCTTGACACTCAGCAGCTTGCTGCTTGTTGCCTATACGTTCGTTATGAGTATAACTGGCCTTTGGAGTTATTGGTTGTTGTTACCACTGGCTATCATCCTGTTCCCTCTTGTCTTTACACCTGTACGTATATCTTTATTCTCTGCGCCTGGCCTAAAAGCCTTCCGTAAGGTTATGCCAAGCATGTCCAAAACAGAGAAAGAAGCCATTGATGCAGGGACGACATGGTGGGAAGGCGATCTATTCCGTGGTAACCCTGACTGGCAAAAACTGCATAACTATCCAAAACCGCAGTTAACTGCTGAGGAACAAGCATTTATTGATGGTCCGGTAGAAGAAGCCTGCCGCATGGCAAATGATTTCCAAATCACCCACGAACTGGCTGACTTACCACCAGAGCTTTGGGCCTACCTGAAAGAACATCGTTTCTTTGCCATGATCATCAAGAAAGAATATGGTGGTCTGGAGTTTTCCGCTTACGCCCAATCTCAGGTATTGCAAAAACTGGCTGGTGTATCGGGTATTCTGGCAATTACTGTTGGCGTGCCTAACTCTCTGGGGCCGGGTGAATTGCTGCAACACTATGGCACAGACGAACAGAAAAAACGTTATTTGCCGGGCCTGGCCCGTGGTGAAGAGATCCCCTGCTTTGCTTTGACCAGCCCAGAAGCCGGTTCAGATGCAGGAGCTATTCCTGATACGGGTGTTGTCTGTATGGGAGAATGGCAAGGTGAACAAGTGCTTGGTATACGCCTGAACTGGAATAAGCGTTACATCACCCTTGCTCCTATCGCCACCGTGCTGGGATTAGCATTTAAACTGTATGATCCTGATCATCTGTTGGGTGATACCGAATCATTAGGCATTACCTGTGCCTTAATCCCAACCAATACACCGGGCGTTGAAATTGGTCACCGCCATTTCCCTCTGAATATCCCATTCCAGAATGGCCCAACGCGGGGTAAAGATATTTTTGTTCCTATCGACTACATCATTGGTGGGCCAAAAATGGCAGGCCAAGGCTGGCGTATGCTGGTTGAATGTCTGTCTGTTGGTCGTGGCATTACCTTGCCATCCAACGCAACAGGGGGATTAAAAAGTGCAGCTATGGCTATCGGTGCTTATTCCTATATTCGCCGTCAATTCAAGTTGCCTATCGGTAAAATGGAAGGTATCGAAGAGCCATTGGCACGTATCGCGGGTAATGCTTACGTGATGGATGCGGCTGCGACCATGATCACCAGTGGTATCATGTTGGGCGAAAAACCTTCAGTTCTGTCTGCTATCGTGAAATACCATTGTACGCACAGAGGCCAACGTTCCATTATTGATGCGATGGATATCGCTGGCGGCAAAGGTATCTGTCTTGGGCCATCTAACTTCCTTGCCCGCGGTTATCAAGGTGCACCCATTGCTATCACCGTTGAAGGTGCGAACATCCTGACCCGCAGCATGATCATCTTTGGTCAGGGTGCAATCCGCTGCCATCCTTATGTACTGGCTGAAATTGCCGCAGCAGAAAGCAACAATGTGAAACACTTTGACAAAGCGCTGTTTGGTCACTTAGGCCATGTTGCCAGTAACACCCTACGCAGCCTGTGGCTTGGTATCACCAAAGGCAGAACCAGCCGTTCACCAGTCAATGATGCAACTCGCCGTTACTACCAACAAATCAACCGCTTAAGCGCCAACCTTGCCCTGCTCTCTGATGTTTCAATGGGCGTATTGGGAGGCAGCCTGAAACGCCGTGAACGCATTTCAGCACGTTTGGGGGACATTCTGAGTCAAATCTTCCTGGCTTCTGCCACGTTGAAACGCTATGAAGACGAAGGACGCCAGAAAGAAGATTTTCCATTGGTGCAATGGGCAGTAGAAGATAGTCTGAATCAGGCTGAACAGGCTATGAATGACTTGCTGCGCAATTTCCCTAACCGTTTGGTTGCAGGTTTGATGCGATTGATTATTTTCCCATTGGGACGTGTACATACCGCACCAGCCGATAAATTGGATCACAAACTGGCTCAGATATTACAGACTCCTTCCGCAACTCGTAGCCGGATTGGACGTGGGCAATATCTGACACCAAGCAAACATAACCCTCACGGGTTACTGGAAGAAGCATTGCACGATATCATCGCCGCAGAGCCAATCCATGTTCGCTTGAGCCGCGAAGCAGGTAAGAATCTGAGCTTCACCCGCCTGGATAAATTAGCTGAACAGGCTCTGGCTGAGAACAAAATCACTCAGGAAGAAGCAGATATCCTGAAACGTGCTGAAAACAGCCGATTGCGTTCAATCAATGTTGATGAATTTGAGCCGGATGCATTTGCTGTACCCCATTCAGCAAAAAAGCCTGGCAGTCAGTGTCAAGATAAAGCCGCCTGAATACTGACGAAACTAACGGTTTAATAAAGCCTGTATTGTATTTATATGCAATACAGGCTTACTCATCATACTGTTAATATTTTCATTACAAAACAATAACATAACCTAGTACAATGGTCTAAAGAAATTCATTGGCAAAAGCCGGCCAACATAAGGGATAAAATTTCTAGACAAATTAGATGGGGGTTTATAGTGACCGCTATCGTTAGTCCACCACTTCAATTCACCACCACCACCAAATTCAGCTTTACCTGCATAGTAAACCGCTATATTGTCATCAAAACTTTCACCTTGTCTTTGATAGTGATAATAAGTTAACGATGAGTGCCCATAAGTGGGGAATTTCGCCATACGAATAATTCCAGGTTCATCTATCCGATTGACAAAAACATAACATCCTATTGGCTTTGTTTCTTCTTGAGTTTTCATATTGATTAATACGTACCGACCCCACTCAGTTGGATGGAGCCGTAGCTCATAAATGTTACGATCATCAGCTTTTTTCCAAGCTGGCATTTGATTAGGTAAAGCCTTTAGTTCAACGAGTTTTTTAGATAATTCGAAAACTTTATTATGAAGTTTATCTTTATCTTTCATAATATTACTCCTTGAATGATTGTGTTAAGCGCCATTTTTTCATTAACAGAAATTGTGGATGCCAAGCTTATCTCAATAAAAACCCTTGGATTATGACTTCAAACACTTTCGGTGGTTCACCGATATTTTTTGCTTCGTTTTTTATTTAAATGGCTTCCAGCAATAACAACTCTTCGATTGTCTGGCGACGGCGGATCAAACGCGCCTCTCCCTGAGTAAACAAAACTTCCGGGATCAAAGGGCGACTATTATAATTTGAAGACATAGAAGCACCATAAGCGCCGGTATGGTGAAAAATCAGATAATCCCCAACACTAACATGGGGCAACATGCGTGATACAACCTCTCCACCTTCCAACTGTGTAAACACATCGCCTGATTCACATAACGGCCCCGCGACGATGGTTTCTAACAAGGTAGTTTCCGGCAGCGAGTTTATCGGCAACACAGAAATAGGGTGATAACTGCCATACATCGCCGGACGCATTAAGTCATTGAAACCCGCATCTACCAGCACATAACGCCGATTGCCCATAGATTTAACTGCCCGTACTTCCGCCATCAAGATCCCAGATTCCGCCACCAGAAAACGGCCAGGCTCGATTTCCAGCTCAACATGATGCCCCAAATGCTGTTCAATACGCTGGCGAGCCTCATGCCACAAGCTGTAATAGTGTTCGGTATCGACTGACTCTTCACCCTCCTGATAGGGAATTGATAAGCCACCGCCTGCAGAAATGGCTTGAATATCTTCCCCGCACAGCACGATCTGTTCCACCATAGCATTGCAAACACTGGAAAGATGCTGATAATCCACCCCTGAACCAATGTGCATATGCAGTCCCACTAATTCCAAACCATATTGGTGAATTTTTGCAATTGCCAGGGGAAGATCCTGAAACCAGATCCCATGTTTGCTATTTTCGCCGCCAGTATTGGTCTTTTGGCTATGCCCATGCCCAAATCCGGGATTAATGCGTAACCAAACCGGATGTCCAGACTGACGTTCACCTATCTGTGCCAGCATATCAATAGAACCGGCATTGACCGGAATATCCAGCTCAATAACACGCGACAAGGTTGCCTCATCGATCACATCCGCAGTGAATACAATTTCTGATTTATCGCGACCAGGCTGAAAACCGGCATAGAGCGCCCGCTCGATTTCTCCCAATGACACTGCATCAACTTTCACGCCCTGCTCTCTTATCAAGCGTAAAATATGGGTATTGGAACACGCTTTCTGTGCGAACCGAATAACATCAAACGGTTTTAATTTTTTGATTTGCTTGATGATGCTATCGCCGTCATAAACCCACAATGGTGTTCCATATTGAGTCGGCAAACGGAGTAGATTGTCAAGGGTAAAATGTCCCTCTGAGCCATAAGTAAAAGTCGATATAGTCATTGCAGTGTCGTCTCATAAAATCAGCAGATCCTTCATTATTGGCAATAATCAGACAGGAAGAAAAATATCTATTTAGCCATAATCTATTCATTTGTGATATGGTAATGACTGTTTTTTACCCAAAAGGACAAATCTATGCATTCCTGTTCATGGCGACATATTGAAATTTTTCATGCTGTAATGACCACTAACAACCTGACTGATGCAGCATTACTACTGAAAACCTCCCAACCCACCGTCAGCCGTGAACTTGCACGCCTTGAACAATTATTGAAACTGAAATTGTTTGATCGCATCAAAGGGCGTCTGTTTCCCACCGCGCAAGGATTACGTCTATTCGAAGAGGTGCAACGCTCTTATTATGGACTGGAAAGAATAATTAATGCGGCTGACAGCATCCGACAATTTGAACAGGCGCAGTTATCCATCGCTTGCCTGCCAATGTTCTCCCAATCTCTGCTGCCAAAAGCCTGTTGCAGTTTTATCGAACACTATCCTGAAGCCAGGTTGACCATCGTTCCACAAGAATCTCCCCTTTTGGAAGAATGGCTTTCAGCACAGCGTCATGATATTGGCTTAACCGAACATTTGCAGACGCCGGCAGGTACTGAACGAGAAACGTTGATCACCTTAAATGAAGTTTGTGTCTTACCCATTAATCATCCGCTCAGTCAAAAATCACAACTAACACCAGCAGATTTTCACAATCAAAAATTTATCAGCCTTTCAATCACAGACAGTTACAGGCAACTGATTGATACAATCTTTACTGAGCATCAAATCAACCGCAAGATAGTAATGGAAACCCATAGCGCCGCTTCAATTTGTGCCATGATTAACGAAGGTATTGGCCTGTCTATCGTAAACCCGCTCACTGCATTAGATTATTTAGATAACAGCGCAAAGATTTGCATTCGGCCATTCAGTATCGACATTCCATTCACAGTCAGTTTAATCAAACCCATGCATCGTCCCTCCTCAGAGTCCGTTGAGGCTTTCATTACGCATTTAAAACAACAGGCTGCTCTATTTGCCGAAAAACTGACATTAGCATTTCAACATTAATTGCTGCCAATGGGGTGATGTAGCAAACCAATCCACCAGAAAATCTAACAGTGCACGCAAAGTCGCTGGCATATTCTGGCGGCTGGTATAAATGCCATAGATCCCCATCGCCTGGGGTTGGTAATCAGGTAGCAACTCAATTAATTGCCCTGACACCAAATAAGAAGAAACAGAATAGTAAGGCTGCATTGTAATTCCAGCTCCCTGCAAAGCAGCTTCCATTAATACAGTAGATTCATTGGCACTTAACGTACCACTGACAGGGACTGAATAGTGCTCATGCTGTTTTTCAAATACCCATAAACTCTTGCCGAAAAAGTTATAGTTCAGGCAGTTATGTGCTGTTAAATCCATAGGATTGTTGGGAATAGATTTTCCTGCTAAATAAGACGGCGCAGCACAAACAATGGAATGGCAAGTCGATAATGGGCGAGCGATCAGATTTGGCTCCAAATTATTGGTAATACGGATCGCCAAATCAATGCGTTCTTCTATTAAATTGACGGCTTTATTATCCATTTGCAGATTGACGGCAATGTGCGGATATACCCGCATAAATTCAGGAATAGCAACTGCCAGCGCACTAACGCCCAACGATTGGGAACAACTCACTCGCAACAATCCCTTCAAAGTTTGTGTTTCCAAAGATTGCTGTACAGGTATTCCTTCCGTCAATTCCATTAATTTAAGGCTACGTTGATAAACACTCTCACCTGCCGAAGTCAGGCCAATTTTACGTGTTGTACGATGTAATAAGCGAACTCCTGCCCACTTTTCCATTTCAGCCAAATATCGCGATACCATTGCCCTCGACATATCCAATCGTTCCGCTGCTGCAATCAGGCTGCCCTGTTCAACAATCGCAATAAACACTTGTGTTGCGGTGATCCTATCCATTTCGGCCAACCTGTTTTTTGCCCTAATTAGCTCGATTTATGCAACAAATAGTTGCTAGTTATGGGGTTTTTAAATCGAAATATGCAACTTATTATACACGCCATTCAAGCATATAAACTTTTTGCTATAGGAATTCGACGATGGCTCGCAAAACAACATTCAACATCGCTCTGGCAGCGACACTCTCCTTGGGGATGGCATCACTGACTCAAGCAACCGATCTAAAATTGGATATCTACAACCCAGGTGAAAGAGGCGTCTTCCCTGTTTCTTCCGAAATTATCAGTGGTGATCATGAAGTTGTCCTGATTGATGCTCAATTTAAGAAAAATGATGCACAAGAGCTGGTAAAAATGATCCAGCAAACAGGCAAAAAATTGACAACGATCTATATCAGCCAATCCGATCCTGATTTTTATTTTGGCCTTGATGTGATCACCGAAGCATTCCCTGATGCCAAAGTTATTGCATCACCAGAAACCATCAAAGCAATCAATGAAACCAAAGATGGTAAGCTGGCTTATTGGGGTGGAATTCTTGCAGATCAGGCTCCCAAAAAGCTCGTCGTACCAGAACCACTGAAAGGAAACACCTTCACTGTTGATGGTGAAAAACTGATTGTTGAAGGTTTAAATGGCCCAGCCGCAGATCGTACTTTTGTCTGGGTTCCTAAATTAAAAGCCGTTGTGGGTGGTGTGACTGTTTCTGACAATATCCATGTATGGATTGCAGATACCCAGACCAAAGCATCACGCCAGCATTGGCAACAAACATTGGATCGCATCAAGAGCCTGCAACCTAAAACTGTTGTACCAGGCCATTATTTGGGGAATTCATCAATGACATTGGACTCAGTGACTTTTACCCAGAATTATCTGACCACACTGGAAAAAGAGTTACCGAAAGCAAAAGATTCCAATGCACTAATTACAGCCATGAAAAAACACTATCCAGATTTGGCTGATGAATCCAGCCTTGAACTCAGTGCCAAGGTATTAAAAGGCGAAATGAAGTGGCCTCAGTAAGTTAGAAATCATCACGGGCGTTGCGGATAGTAGCGCCCGTATAACAATATTTGAAATATTACCTTAATTCCTCCCCCTTAAATTTCAATGAATAAAAAACGCCAGATAAAAAATAAAACGCCAGTACCAATTCTTAATAAAACCAGTATCAAAATCCATTTTAATACGTTATATTTACCCCATATTAAAACCGATAACACATTAAATTTTAAAATGAAAAAACTTATTAAATAAACACAATTATTTTTGAATTGATGTGATATTTAGCACTTTTTTAAAGTTTGAAATAACCAATAAACTTAAGTTGTGATCAATAATCCATAATCCAATAAATCAGCTTGAATAAAAATCTCAATTTTTTTAAATTTGCAGTCAGCGGAGAGATAAGCCAGCAGCCTAGAGCTAACCAGATGCTTCCAACATCTAGAATATGCAAGGCAAGCAGCTTAAAGCCAACTAGATGCTTCTAACGTCTAGCGCATACAGGATAAACAGCCTAAACCAACTAGATACTTTTAACATCTAACTACACAGGATGCGCTGCTCAAGCTAACAGATGCTTCCAACGTCTGGCATATGCAGAAAAGCAGCTTAAACTAACTAGATGCTTTTAACATCTAGCATGTACAGAATGTGTATCGTAGGTTAGGTTCCGGTTCTCTCCGCCACTTTTTATCTATCTTCCTCACTTTGCAAATAATACTATACCCTGCCAATACCATACCCCAGTAATACTATCGCAGATAAACATAAATAAGGCCCAAATGCGATAAACTCAGGAAAAGATTTTCTTTTCATGCTAATTATTACAAATCCAAATATCCCCAATAATGAAGCCATTAGCATCAATATTGGTATCATTTCCACGCCCAACCAGGCACCGATTGCTGCGGTTAATTTAAGATCACCATAACCAATCCCTTCCTTATTTAAGGTATATCGACACAACCAATACAAAAACCATAAAAAAAGATACCCTGATATGGCGCCGTATATTGCACTCTTTATCGAAACCAAATTACCATCAATATTAACCAAAAGCCCCAACCATAATAAAGGAAGAGTAATAATATCTGGCAAGCAATATGCTTTTATATCGACAACAGCCAATAACAATAAGGTACTACAGAAAAACATAATTATTATATAATCCACATTAATTAAAATAGAACCCTTCCTTTTATCACCGATGAAAAATTAAAATCCATTTATAAATAACATCCCTGTTATTGCCTTCTTTCCTTATTTCCTGACTACAATCAGAACAAGATGAATATTAATTTTTCACCCCAGATATTGGCAATAAAAATTTAGCCAAAAAAGCCATTATAAAATAAATATGCGAACCCGCTCGCAAGGAAATATCTTGTATTCCTTAAACCAAGAGATAACTTGATCACGCAAACAACGCTCATTTATCATGACGATGAATCAATTTTGTCATATGGCTGTTTGCGCCATACCGGAAGAATCCGGAAAAAAGAAGGAAAGAAGAATATGCGAATTCCCCGCATCTATCACCCTGAACTGCTCTCAACAGGAGTGGAAATTTATTTGAATGACGATGCTGCCAATCACGTTGGTCGCGTGCTTAGAATGAGCAACGGGCAAGCATTGCAACTCTTTGATGGCAGTAATCAGGTTTTTAATGCAATCATCACGGAAGCCAGTAAAAAAACGGTTAAAGTGTCTATCCTTGATGGCAAATTATCCGATCATGAATCCCCATTAAACCTGCATCTGGGGCAGGTCATGTCCCGTGGTGAAAAAATGGAATTTACAATCCAAAAATCGGTGGAATTGGGTGTCAATACGATTACACCACTCCTGTCTGAACGTTGTGGTGTCAAACTGGATATAGAAAGGTTGGAGAAGAAATTACAACAATGGAAAAAAATTGCCATTTCTGCCTGTGAACAGTGCGGACGTAACCGAATCCCTGAAGTCCGCCCTGTTATGTCACTGGAAACCTGGTGTGCAGAAAACGATGGCAGCCTAAAATTGAATCTGCATCCTCGTGCCAGCCATAGCATTAATACCCTCCCACTTCCTGTGGAAAAAGTGCGCCTGCTGATTGGCCCTGAAGGGGGATTGTCTGCCGAAGAAATAGAAATGACAGCAAAATATCAATTTACTGATATCCTGTTAGGGCCTCGCGTCTTGAGGACAGAAACGACGGCACTTACCGCAATTACCGCATTGCAAGTACGTTTTGGCGATCTGGGTTAAGGAGAAAAAATGATCAAGCTCGGTATTGTGATGGATCCTATTTCATCCATCAACATCAAGAAAGACACTAGTTTTGCCATGCTGCTGGAAGCACAAAAGCGCGGGTGGGAAATCCATTATATGGAAATGCATGATCTCTACCTGCATCAAGGGGAGGCTCGCGCCCGCACACGTTTGCTCACAGTAAAAGAAAATCCACAACAGTGGTATCAGTTTGGCAGTGAGCAAGAAATCGCTCTCGATACTTTGCACGTTATCTTGATGCGCAAAGATCCTCCTTTTGATACTGAGTACATCTATGCGACCTATATTCTGGAAAGGGCTGAAGCCAAAGGCAGCCTGATCGTTAATAAGCCTCAAAGCCTGCGCGACTGTAATGAAAAACTATTTACTGCCTGGTTCCCTGAATGGACACCCGATACACTCGTCACCCGCAGTGCCAAAAAACTACGCGAATTCCACCAAAAACATGGCGATGTTATCTTTAAGCCTTTAGATGGTATGGGAGGCGCTTCCATATTTCGTCTGAAACAAGATGACGCCAATGTCGGCGTTATTATTGAAACGCTGACTGAACATGGCAATCGTTATTGCATGGCACAAAATTTTCTGCCGGCCATTAAAGATGGAGATAAACGCGTATTGGTTATTGATGGTGAACCTGTGCCTTATTGTCTTGCCCGTATCCCTGCTCAAGGAGAGACCCGTGGTAATCTGGCGGCAGGTGGTCGTGGAGAAGCACGTCCATTGTCAGAAAGCGATTGGGCAATTGCCCGTGCAGTTGCGCCAGTGTTAAAGGAGAAAGGATTAATTTTTGTTGGGTTAGATATCATTGGCGATCGTTTAACTGAAATCAACGTAACCAGCCCAACTTGTGTACGTGAAATAGAAGCGGCATTCCCAGATATCTCCATTACTGGCATGTTGATGGATGCAATCGAAAAACGATTGGCAAAACAGATAGCATAACAGGCTAAACAACGTTCGTTTCCTGACAATATTTGCCATTTATAATCAGAGCCCACATACTGTGGGCCAGTCATTCTTACATTGCCAAAATAATTATCAGAAAACACATGAATCTACAGCATCATTTTCTTATTGCCATGCCTTCGCTCTCTGATCCTTATTTCAATCGTTCTGTAGTTTATATCTGCGAACATGATCAAAACGGAGCGATGGGTTTAGTTATCAATAAGCCAATAGCCAAAGTTTCTATCGAAAGTATCTTACAAAAATTAGATATCACCCCTAAGGATAGAGACAGTACGATTAATCTCAACCAGCCAGTGATGGCGGGTGGTCCTCTGTCTGAAGAGCACGGTTTTATTTTGCATACGCCACAATCAGGTTTCAGTTCCAGTATTCAAATCTCTGAACACACCATGATCACAACATCCAAAGATATGCTGGAAGCGCTGGGTACATCACGCCAACCGCAAAATGTTTTAATGACACTTGGATACTCAAGCTGGGAAGCCGGTCAGTTAGAAAGGGAAATTATGGAAAACAGTTGGCTTACTGTCAGCGCTAAACCTTCCATCATTTTTGATACCCCTATCGCTACCCGCTGGCATGAGGCAGCTTCTTTACTGGGAGTTAATATTTACAATCTCTCCTCACAAGCAGGACATGCCTGATGAAAAACCGTACAATCATCGCTTTTGATTTTGGAACTCGCAGTATTGGCGCTGCCATCGGGCAAGAGATCACAGGTACAGCCAGAGCATTGACCTCTTTTAAAGCTAACGAAGGTTCCCCTAATTGGGAACTTATTGAGAAACTACTTAAAGAGTGGCAACCCGATCTGGTTATTGTTGGTTTGCCACTCAATATGGATGGCACAGAACAACCCGTCACCGCACAAGCCCGTAAGTTTGCCAATCGCATACATGGCCGTTTTGGGGTACAAGTTGAACTGCATGATGAGCGATTAACCACCGTGGAAGCACGCTCTCACCTTTTTGATCACGGTGGCTACAAGGCACTGAATAAAAGTAAAGTTGATGCCACTTCCGCTGTTATTATTCTGGAAAGCTGGTTTGAACAGCAGTATTAGTAATAGCACTATTCGTAATAGCCATACTCATCATTAGGCATGGCTGTTACCGCAAGCGGTTTATTCCAGCAACCCCAACGACTTACGTTGTTGTCGGCTTTGCGCGTAAGTCTGCATACCACAAGCAGCGCCTGTCTGCATTAATGATGTTATTTGATGATTTTTGCCTTCCCTTATCAAATGACTAACCGCCTGATTGATGACCAAAACTTCGTAAATAGCCACCCTGCCTCCCCCTTTAGCAGGAAGCAGTTGCTGAGAAATAACGGCCTTTAAACTTCCAGCCAACTGACTACAAATCCACCCTTTTTCTTCTGCGGAAAAAACATCAACCAGGCGATCTATCGCCTGAATGGCGCCACGGGTATGCAGCGTCGACAACACCAAATGCCCCGTTTCAGCCGCAGTCAGAGCCAACCTGATCGTCTCCTTATCCCGTAATTCTCCTAGCAGGATCACATCAGGATCTTGGCGTAATGCTCCTTTCAGTGCGGTTTGATAATCCGTGGCATCCTTACCAATCTGCCTTTGCTGTATCAAACAATTCCGGCTTTGGTGAACAAATTCTATGGGATCTTCCAGTGTGATGATGTGCTTACAAACATGGCTATTCAACGCATTAATCATAGCTGACAGCGTCGTGGATTTACCGTTTCCCGTCGCACCTGTCACTAATATCAATCCACTCATCTCCTGCAAGGTAAGGTGCTGGATGATGTCAGGCGCATAAAGTTGTTCCAATGTCGGGCACTTATTCTCAATCAGTCGCAATACCAATGATAAATGAGATTGTTGATAGAATAGATTTCCCCTGAGTCGCCGTTTATCTGGCATAGTCACCACAAAATCGACATGACCGTGCTGATGTAATTGCTGTTTCTGCGTATCCGATAATATTTCTTCACTCCACGTTATAAGAGTATTAGGTTGAATTTCCTCACATTGTCTCTGTGGGTATAACACACCATTGATACGCAAAACCGGCACTTGCCCGACACAAAGGTGCAGATCGGAAGCATTATGCTTTACACTAAGGGACACCCATTTTTCCATATTCATTTTTTTATCTCCTGAGTCAACTATGAACAATATCGAACAAAATCTTCACGATGTCAGGAACCGCATGACACTTGCAGCGCAAAAATGCGGACGTTCTCCAGAAGAAATTACCTTGCTTGCAGTCAGTAAAACCAAACCTGTGGATGCCATCGCAGAAGCCATCGCCAATGGTCAGCGGGAATTTGGTGAGAATTACGTGCAGGAAGGAGTTGAAAAGATCCAATACTTTAATAACCATGACGACTTAGTGTGGCACTTTATTGGCCCATTACAATCTAACAAAAGCCGTCTGGTTGCAGAAAATTTTGATTGGTGTCATACCGTTGACAGGGCAAAAATTGCTCAACGTTTAAACGAACAACGTCCTGAAAATAGGCCACCTCTTAATATCCTGATCCAGGTTAATATTAGTAGAGAAGAGAGCAAGTCAGGCATTTTACTGGAAGAATTAACCGAATTAGCTGCAACTATTGATGGGTTACCTAATTTGGTATTGCGCGGTTTGATGGCAATACCGGCACCGGAAAGCAACTTTGAACGCCAAATAGCCATTTTTCGCCAAATGGAAAAAGCCTTGATTGATCTAAAAGCGCAATATCCCCAAGTTGATACACTATCAATGGGCATGACGGATGATATGGAAGCCGCTATTACTTGTGGTTCTACACTGGTTAGGATTGGAACGGCAATATTCGGTGCCCGTCAGTACACTTAACATACCTGAAATTAACTGATTAATAGACGAGATTATCTAATGGAAAATCGTAAAATCACCTTTATTGGCGCAGGCAATATGGCTCATGCCATGATTGCCGGGTTAGTCAGAAAAGATTATCCTGCCGGACTCATCACTGTCTGTTCTCCAACAACCACCCGCCGTGATGTACTGGCAAAAGAATATGGCATTAATAGTCAAGGCGATAATATTCGTTACGCACAAGAAGCCGATGTCATCGTCCTGGCGGTTAAACCGCAAATGATGGACGAAGTTTGTGGTGCACTGCATTCATACGTCGATTTCAATGGAAAACTGGTTATTTCTATTGCTGCTGGTATTCCAGTGTCCCGTTTTTATACGTTTTTGCAGGAGAATCTTAATATTATCCGTATCATGCCAAATACCCCTTCGCTTGTAGGACAAGGGATGAGTGGATTGTTCGCACCTGAGCATGTCGGGCAAGCTGATCGCGACTTTGCAGCATCGCTAATGCGCAGTGTCGGGAAAGTCTGCTGGGTAAATGATGAAAACGGTATCAACGATATTATCGCCATCGCAGGCAGTGCTCCTGCTTATTTCTTCCTGTTCATGGAATCGATGCAACAAGAAGCGGAACGTCTGGGATTTGACAGTGAAACAGCCAGAGAACTTGTTCTGCAAGCAGCCATAGGTTCAGCTAAACTTGCTGAAACGCAAAAAGATCTTCCTTTTGCTATCCTGCGAGAGCAGGTAACATCTAAAGGCGGTACAACGGCTGAAGCATTGCGCATTTTTTATGAAGGCAAGCTGCCTGAAATGGTGTCCAATGCCATGCAAGGAGCCATCCGCCGAGCACAGGAAATGGAAAAATTATTTTAATTCAATTGGTTTAATTCAATCAGGGCTGCTACATGCAATTCTTAAATTTCGTCTTTTTCACCGTTCTGGATTTATATATTGCCGTTTTACTGCTGCGTGTCTGGATGCAGTGGGCACGTTGCGATTTTTACAATCCATTCTCACAATTTATTGTTAAAATTACCCAACCTGTGGTGCGCCCATTACGCAGATTCATTCCTGCCATTGGTCCCATTGATACCGCGTCTGTGCTTTTCTCCTATCTGCTGATTCTTATCAAGATCTTGTTGCCTATATGGTTAGCCACAGGGCAATTTCTCGTTCCTTCTGGCGCCATATTCTTGTTTGGCTTGATTGAATTACTGACCGCTGCCGGAAAGCTCATATTCTGGTTAGTGATCGCTCGCGCGTTATTAAGCTGGATCAGCCAGGGACGCAACCCTGTAGATTATGTCCTGATTCAATTAACTGAACCACTCATGGCACCTATCCGCCGCATTATCCCTTCGATGGGTGGTCTTGATTTCTCTGCCATGATTGTCATTCTTATTCTCTACGCACTAAATGCCCTGCGCTACGATGTAATGGGGTGGTTGGCTGCCATGTTTGCAGGCTAATGAGATAGACAGATCAATAAGATACGTAAATTAATTGGACATACAGGTTAATTAAATAAATGGCAATGCAAAAAGTTGTTCTCGCCACGGGAAATGCAGGTAAAGTACGTGAATTGGCTGATTTTGGCTTAGATATCGTGGCCCAAACCGAATTAGGTGTGGAGCCAGCCGATGAAACAGGGCTTACTTTTATTGAAAACGCCATCATCAAAGCCCGCCATGCCGCAGCAGTAACGGGGTTACCTGCAATTGCTGACGATTCAGGGTTGTCTGTTGACGCATTAGGTGGCGCGCCAGGCATTTATTCCGCTCGCTACGCAGGCTGTGAGGCTTCCGATCAGGAGAACCTGGAAAAATTATTGCAAGCCATGCACGATGTTCCTGATGAACAACGTCAGGCTCAATTCAATTGTGTGCTGGTCTTCTTACGCCACGCAGAAGATCCTACCCCTCTGGTATTTCATGGTCGCTGGTCAGGCATGATTACCCGTGAACCGGCTGGAAAAGGCGGTTTTGGTTATGATCCTATTTTTTATGCCCCTGAATTTAACTGTACAGCTGCCGAGCTAACTCGTGAGCAGAAAAATACCGTTTCACACCGTGGGAAAGCATTAGCAATGTTGTTGGAAGCCATGCGTAATGCTTAAGTTGCCTCCTCTGAGTCTTTATATCCATATTCCGTGGTGCGTACAAAAATGTCCTTACTGTGACTTTAATTCACATGCTTTAAAAGGGGATGTGCCGCATCAGGAATATGTTGATCATCTATTGGCGGATTTGCATGTAGATCTTCCAATGATTGGTGATCGTGAAGTATCAACGATTTTTATCGGTGGAGGCACGCCAAGCCTGTTAAGCGCTGAAGGTATGCAACGATTGCTTGATGGCGTCAGGGCTGCACTGCCACTCTCGCCGCAAGCAGAAATTACCATGGAAGCCAATCCGGGAACCGTTGAAGCCGATCGTTTCAGTGCTTATCAGCAGGCGGGGATTAACCGCATCTCCATCGGCGTACAAAGTTTCGGGTCAGATAAACTTATCCGTTTGGGACGTATTCACGGTCCAGAAGAGGCGAAACGAGCGGCAAAATTAGCTAACGGGCTTGGATTACGCAGTTTTAATCTGGATTTGATGCATGGCTTACCCAACCAGACGCTCAAGGAAGCACTGAATGATTTGCGTCAGGCTATCGAGTTATCTCCCCCTCATCTATCCTGGTATCAACTGACGATTGAACCCAATACCAGTTTTGGCTCCCGCCCTCCGGTTTTACCGGATGATGATGCACTATGGGATATTTTTTCCCAAGGCCATCAATTACTGACAGAAGCGGGTTATCAACAATATGAAACTTCGGCCTATGCCAAGCCAGGTTATCAATGCCAGCATAATCTCAATTACTGGCGTTTCGGTGATTATTTGGGGATTGGTTGTGGTGCACATGGCAAGATTTCGTTTGCGGATGGCCGTATTCTCCGTACCGTGAAAACCAAACATCCACGCGGTTATATGCAGGGGCGTTATCTGGATCAACAAAATCAGGTGGATAATGCAGATCGTCCATTTGAATTTTTTATGAACCGTTTCCGCCTGCTGGAATCAATGCCACGTCAGGATTTCAGTGATTTCACTGGGTTACCAGAAAGTGTCATTCGCCCACAAATCGACGAAGCCTTGTCGAAAGGCTATATCACTGAAAGCGATACTCACTGGCAAATCACTAAGCACGGAAAACTGTTCCTGAATTCCTTACTGGAGCTGTTTCTTTAGGAAAAAAACTGCACCTTAAAATTCAGGGTGCAGTTTTTTCATACTATTTAATTCTTCCTGACGCACGAGCGTAAGAAAATAGCCCTCCGGCATAGACAATATTAGCAAGTTCACCAATAGGATCGATTTGATATTTTTCACCTTCTTTCAGCAAAGTAACGGTCTGGTTTTCAATATCAATCTCAATACTGTCACCTGTGACTAATTTTTCACACAAGCGCTCCTGGGCTGCAACAGGCAATAACTCTCCGGTTGATACACAATTTCGGAAGAATATACGGGCATAAGATTGAGCAAGAACCGCTTTCACACCTGAAGCACCTAATGCGGCAACCGCATGTTCACGCGAAGATCCGCAACCAAAATTCTGCCCTGCCACAATGATCGGATATTTCGCTTTTCCTTTACTTTCATCAATAAAAGGCAGCGAACCTTCCGGCAGTCCACACATCGCCAGCGAAGCCAGTTGGGCATACCCTTCAGAAGTGGAAGGGTTGACCTTGAGATACTCGGCTGAGAGGATTTGGTCAGTATCAATATTATCGGTCAAGACATAAACCTCACCCCGAATGATATTTTCCTTTAACTCACTCATAAAAACTCCTCAGGATTTGTTATTTGACCAGTAATCGCTGCCGCAGCAACAGAATAAGGGGAAGCCAGATAAATGTTGGCACGTTTATGCCCCATTCTGCCGACAAAATTACGATTGGTGGTGGATATCACTGATATTGGATCATTGACACGGCCAAACGTGTCTGGCGGACCACCACAACAAGCTGCACACCCTGATTCAGAAGAAAGTTTTACGCCTGCATCGCTTAAAATTTGGTAGACAGAAACGCCATCGATTTGGGTGGTAATCGTCCTATGGAAAACTTCTTTTGTTGCAGGCACTGCATAAGTCGGAATAGTTACCTTATGCCCTTTAATAACGCGCGCTGCCGCAACAAAATCCTCCAGCTTGCCTCCCGTACAAGAACCAATATATGCCTGAGAAATGGCGACATTGGCTACCTGGTCAATGGAAACGACATTATCTGGCGAATGGGGTTTGGCAATCTTTGGCTGCATCGTGGAAACATCTATATTTAACACGCGGCTATATTGTGCATCTTCGTCAGGGTAGACAATTTCAAACGGGAGATTATTGCGTTCTGCCAAATAATCCAACGTCGCTTGATTGGGAACCATAATGCCGTTTTTAGCGCCGCACTCAACGACCATATTGCAAATCGTCATGCGTTCTTCTACCGATAACTCATCAATGACGTTACCACCAAACTCGATGGCCTGATAGGTCGCACCATCAACCGTCAACTCTGACAATACGGATAAAATCATGTCCTTAGCCAAAACATGGGTTGGCTTGGTTCCGGTAAAATTAACCCGAATGGTTGTTGGCACCTTAAGAGGAATTTCTCCCGTACCTAACGCATAAGCGGCGTCAGTAATACCTAACCCAATGGCAAATGCCCCAAAAGCACCCGCGGTCACAGTATGAGAATCTGTACCCAGTAATACCTCGCCAGGGCGAATATGCCCCCCTTCTGCGAGTCCTATATGGCACACACCCTTATAATTAGGCGTCCCGACATCATAAAAATATTTTATGTTCTGCTCAGCGGCAAATTCACGCATGACCCGAATATTTTGGTTAGCCTGTGGATCGGCTGAATAGACAAAATGGTCTGGAATTAAAATAAAGCGTTCAGGATCCCATATCTTCGCATCTTGCCCGAACTCCTTTTTAAATACACTGGCTACACCCGGTGTGCAGGGATCGTGAGACATCAGAATATCCACTTTCGCCCAAACCACTTCACCCGGAGTGACTTGTGCACGCCCACTTGCCCGTGCAAGAATTTTTTGTGTAATAGTTTGGCTCATCTCACATTGCCCTCTGAAAGATAAAAACAGACTTAATAGATTGTCATCCTAACAAGATTACGATGCCTTAACGTAGGGAAATACCATCGTATGGTTCACTGTTTCCAGTATGGGACAGTTGTTCACAAAATGGGAAATTCTTGCCCATTGAATCTGACCTATCACTACAGGATATGTGATATGTTATAGGACAGTTCCCACGCGTAAATCATCAGGTTATTGCATGAATAATATTGAAAATCTTACCTCTATGGTGATCTTTGCCCGTGTGGTAGAGACACTGAGTTTTACCGAAGCAGCAAAATCATTAAGGCTATCCAAGTCTTCCGTCAGCCGCGAGATTGCACAATTAGAAGTAAGATTAGGTACTCAATTACTCAACCGCACTACACGTAAAATTCAAGTCACAGAAGTTGGGATGAGTTATTACCAATACTGCCAGCGGCTCCTTACCGAAGCCCAAAACGCTGAACATTTTATACGTAATTTCCATGAACAACCGATGGGAAGTTTACGCTTGATTGCTCCAGTATCTTTTGGCAGCCAATGTATTGTCCCCGCCCTGAATCACTTTGTCGCCGGGAATATTCATATCAGCGTTGATCTGGAACTGACCGACAGAACCATTAATATGGAAGAAGATCAATGTGATATTGCCATCATCATAGGGCGTGAGACGCCACAATATCCACTTGTCATGCCTTTAATTGATATCACTTGGGGACTTTATGCAACCCCAGACTATATCAACCAATTTTCGCCAATAGAGAAACCCGAAGATCTTCCTCGTTACGATTACCTGTTATTTCGTGGCCCTGCACATACTATTTCCCTGCCATTCCGTAAGGAAAGAAATAAGCTGGATATTGAAGTACGTAGCCGATTTCGCATCAATAACAGTGTGGCGCTAATGAATTCCTCTCTGGCTGCGGCTGGCATTGCCTATCTACCCGACTATGTTACCCATGAAGCCGTGGCAGAAGGGAAATTAGTACGGCTTCTCCCAGAATGGGACATGGATATTTATCAGGCATGGATACTGTTTAAATCAGAGGATACGCTATCTTCGCGTGTGCAACAGTTTGCAAACTCTTTACAACGTAAGCTAAGGCAAGATTTGGAGAGAGGAAAAAACACGTAACGACAGATATCAATGCGGGCACAACAGCACCCGCCAAAGATATTAATCAATAGTAATTGCCGTGGCGGTAATCCCAGGTAGTGAAAATATCGGACATCATCGCCATGATTTTATGTACATCCAATCCCTTGCGGATTAATACCGGACACGGGGTAATATCACGTTGCCCTTGTTGCAGTGGAACTAATTGACCATTTTCATCGACCATTGAAACCATAACACCTTGTTCATAACGAGTTTGCTCAGTTTCATTTGGCTGAATAGATTTAACATAGTCATTGGCGCAAATAATCAGATCGGCCCGCTCTTCTATCCTCTCACCGATACATTCAACCAAACCGCGATTTCCCTTACCTGATGGATTAGCTGAGCTGGCAAAAGAGAACTTGCCATATTTTTCCCACAATTCTTTTGCCAGAATTTCGCCAGGCTTGCCAAATTTAATCACGAAACAGCTCGTACCACGCTGATCCATCATCAGTTCTTTAGAACCATCATCTGGGATACGGGCTATCGCTTCTTCTTTCCACGGCAAGATACAACCTAACAGGACGTCTTCATCCCAATGTCTTTGATAAAGTTCTTCAATTTCCGCGTTAAGTTGGGCCAGCTCTTTCAACTGTTCCAAAGAACCACATAATACAACACCGGGTTTGTTACGATTACGCTGTTTAGCCTCAAATTTACGCTCCAGACCTTGCGCATCGGATGTCATAATAATGTAGCCAACTTTGGTTGGGCAGACGATCATGCCTCCATTATTAGAAAGGATCTCTACCGCTTCCGGCTGTAATCCATAGTTCCATTGAATTTTTTTGCTGCTCATATTGATACCCCTTACTGGAAACGGAAGAATAATTAATCAGTTAACGCTGGTAGTAGCCGGTAATAGATGCTGTTGCCAGGGTATTGGCCTGGATCATAAAACGCGCAACGGCATTTGTTGTTTCAGCATCAACTCCCGGTAGTTTCTCTACCGATAAAGCATGTACGGTGAAAATATAGCGATGGGCTTTATCCCCCACAGGTGGGCAACAACCACCGAAACCAGACAGACCATAATCATTTCTGCTCTGAGTTGTACCGATTGGTAATTGGCTACCATCACTTTGCCCTGCATTTGCAGGTAAGGATTGTGTTTCAACGGGAATATTGAAAGCGACCCAATGCCAGAAGCCACTACCCGTTGGTGCATCAGGATCATAGACAGTTATCGCAAAACTTTGGGTTCCGGCTGGTGCGTCCGCCCAGAAAAGTTCGGGGGAACGGTTATCACCATTGCCATCAAATTGATTAAATTCATGCTCTTTTTTCAAGAAATCATTATTCTTAAATTCAGTTGAACTAATAATCATGTTTATATCCCCCATTGGATGCCTTTTGAAATATCCTAACGTAGATTTTCTGTGTCGCAAGGCCAAGTCATGATTTAGCTTGATTGTTTCAATTTAGGAACAATATCAGTTTAGGAATAATAAGTGAGTCGAGTTTACCCTGAAATCTGAAGAATGAGATTTCAGGGTAAATTCAGAGAAAAAGGATTTTAATTTGCGAAATTACAAAGCATCAGCAACGGCATTGATTTGTCGCGTCATGCTATCCAAACCGCCACCAGACAAGTACCAAAGATCAGGCTGTAAATACACTATCTTGCCGTTTTTATAGGCATTAGTTGATTTGACTTGATCATTTTCAAACTGAGCTTTTTCTAACTTACCGGCACCAATTGCTTCACTACGGTCGATAATAAAAATCACATCAGGATTCGCTTGTGCAATCATATCCGCCGTCACGCTCCTGCTTTTGTCTTTATCCGATTTAGCCGGCAAGATAGCACGAGGTGCTTTAATCACGTTGTAAACAATAGCCTGATTATTGGGATATAATTCCCCTGCATTATGCAGTAATACCAATACTTTGCTGTTCTCTGCTTGCGCTCTTACCTGAGCGGCTGCAAGCGTTTTTTCCAAATCAGCAAATTGCGTTTTCACGATATCCTGCTTATTAAATAACTCACCCAACAATTTAAGATTACTATCAACGGATGACAGATAATTTTCATTGTCCGTGCTTAAATTAATGGTTGGTGCTATTTGTGACAGGCGATCATAGAAAGCACCTTGACGACCAGTAATAACAATCAGATCAGGTTTGATTTCCGCTAATTTTTCCAGATTCGGCTCTTTCATTCCGCCGGCATTGTGCATAGTTGCAGGCACACCATTACGCACATATTCAGGTAAGTTATTGATGGGTAATGCAATCACTCGATCAGACAATCCCAGTTTTACCAGCGAATCGTACGTTCCGAAATCGAACAAAACCACCCGTTTTGGATTCTTTTTAACCTGAGTTTCACCGGAAAGATGTTTTACCGTGACATAATCACCAGACTGGGCTGTTACTGAATTTGGCATAATTAATTCTGGTGATTGGCTAAATGCAGAGTAACTGGTAGCAGAAAGCAGTGATGCAATAACAATTGGCAGGATTTTTTTCATTAGTGACACCTAAATTAAGTCTATTAATATAAAGGTGACTTGCATTCTAGGTGGCAACATTAACATGTCAACAAAATAAGAATCAATTTCATATTGATTCTTATTTTCCTGTAGGGTGAAAACCTGTTTCATTTAATGGTATTCATAAGACTAATGCGCTGTTGTTCTAATTGGCTGGCTTTACTACATACTTCCACTTTTAAGCGTTTTAATTCTTGTTCCTGCTTTTTCCATTCTGTATCAAAACCATTTTGCATACCGCCTAACCCGCCAAGAAGAGACATTAGCATCTGTTTGCCATCACCATTTTGCTCGCTATTTTTCCGGCTCATTTCATTAATGCTATCTTGCAAGATACCACCAAGACTCTGTTCAATCAGTTTTTTGCCTTCAGGTTCTACCTGCTTGACTGCCTGAGCATTAAAAGCAAAGCCATTAGCACGGGTTTCAATCACTTTATCAACTTGTTTACTGAGGCCAGATTCCAATTGAGATAGACGGTTACGGATATTACTTTCCTTACCCATTGTTTCGACCACTACTTTATCCAGTGACTGTCGTGCATTCGCCAAATGACTTAGCGCTTCTTTCTTAACCCAAGGTAAATCCTGACGGATCGTCTGTTGATATTGTTGGGCTTTGCTACGTTGTTCTGTATCCAGCGATAACACCTGACCGTCTCTGGTTATGGAACCATCAGGCAATATCTTTAAGTTTCCACTTGCCCCTGTGATCTGGACAGAATTTGGCGTGACAATAATGTCATCATTAAACGTCGCATGACATTCAGAATTCGCCTGTGCCTGAGTAACAATGGCTTGAGACACAAATATCAATATTGCAGCAATCGTGATCCTGCGTAACATACCTTCTCCTGATTTTTAAAGTTAAGACACTGACAGGTTAAAAGATAGAGCGTCCAATACGCCCGGCTAATTTTTCCAGTGCTGCACAACCTGCCAATGAGTTACCGGATTTATCCAGCTCAGGCGACCATACTGCAACCGTAAATTCTCCCGGCACCACACAGATAATGCCGCCACCCACACCCGATTTCCCTGGCATACCGATCCTGAAAGCAAATTCGCCAGAGCCATCGTACATGCCACATGTCAACATAAGCGCATTAATCTGGCGAGTTTGTCGAAGGCTTAAAATTTGTTGGCCAGAACCCATCATTCGCCCTTGGTTGGCTAAATAAATAAAACATTGAGCCAATTCAACACAATTCATCTTTAAGGCACAGTATTGGAAATATGTTTGCAAAACGGTAATAACATCGTTCTCAAAATTACCGAATGATTTCATCAGGTAAGCTATCGCGGCATTGCGGTTGGAATGCTCCATCTCTGAACGGGCAACGATATCGTCATAGCAAATCCTTTTTTGCCCGGTGAGGCTACGGACAAACTCCAGCATTCTATGCTTAGGGGCACTTAAGCGAGATTGCAGCATATCGCAAATAATCAAGGCTCCGGCATTAATAAAAGGGTTACGGGGAATACCCTTTTCCAATTCCAACTGTACCAATGAGTTAAACGGCTGCCCCGAAGGTTCCGTACCCACCCGTTGCCAGATATCCTCTTCCTTATAACGTGTCATTGCTAATGTTAAGCTCAACACTTTAGAAATGGATTGGATGGAGAAGCGTTTTTCTGCATCTCCCGCTTTAAAAATTTGCCCATCGACCGTACAAATGGCCATTGCCAAATTGTCTGCCGGAACTTCTGCCAGAGCAGGAATATAATCCGCGACTCTTCCTTGACCAATCAAAGGGCGCACTTCTTCTAAGATATCTGCCAACAACGAATTAGAGAACCTTACCTTCACCACGTTTTCTCCAGACAAACAGGGGCCCCTAAAGAGCCCCTGCATACAGCGCTATTTTTACGTAATACGCTTTTTCTTAATGCAACAGCGAATCAATCCCACCACACATCAAACAGTTCTGATGTGATAACGTCTTCCATACCGCGATCTTTCAGCCAATTCTCAACTAACTGGCGATGTTCTTCCGTACATTTGCCGATTTTTTGCAGACAGACAATACCTTCCCATTGCAAATAACCGCTGGCATCCAGAGCAAGGCCATTTGGCTCGATCAGTTCTTCAATCAAGGCATCAACCGTGCTATCAACAACCTCAACGGAGGTATCAGCCGGAAAATTCCACTTTATTGAAAAACCCAATTCCTGAAACTCATCAATACGCAATTTTTTACGCAGACGACGACTACGGTTTTTAGCCATTATTTTACCCTCTCAAACATTAGATCCCATACGCCATGACCTAACCGCTGACCACGCGTCTCAAATTTTGTGACCGGGCGCGACTCAGGACGTGGCACATAATCACCGTTTTCCGATAAGTTGTGATACCCTTCTGCTGCGCTCATCACCTCCAGCATATGCTCTGCATATGGCTGCCAGTCAGTCGCCATATGGAAAACACCACCGATTTCTAGCTTACTTTTAACTAATTGAGCGAATTCAGGCTGCACAATTCTACGCTTGTTATGACGAGCTTTATGCCACGGATCAGGGAAGAAAAGCTGAACCATTGCCAGGCTCTGATCTGGGATCATGTTGTTCAATACTTCGATAGCATCATGGCACATCACTCGCAGATTACTGAGATTTTCATCTTCTGCGGATGCCAAACACGCTCCAACTCCCGGCGCATGAACTTCGATTCCCCAAAAGTTTTTATCTGGATTTTCGCTTGCCATTGTGACCAATGATGCGCCCATACCAAAACCGATTTCCAGCACAACAGGGGCTTTACGGCCAAAGATCTCTTCCATATTGGACAATTCTGCCTGATAGTCCACGCCCATCTCTGGCCACACATTATCAAGCGCTTGCTGCTGGCGACTCGTTAACCGCCCCTGCCGACGCACAAAACTGCGGACACGGCGCAACGCCCTGCCATTTTCATTATATTCCGGTGAAATTACGTTATTTATCATGGTACTTTTTGTCAGTTTTAAAGACATTTTTTCAGGCGTCCGGGACTTTATATACCGCAGGAGCGCCCAAAGAGAGCGCAATTATGCAAAGATGGCTGAGTTTATCAAGTTCAGTGTCCATAAGCACAACTTTAATGCTATGTTTGCGTAAGATATAGAATTACTTACTTAACTTATTGATATTAAATATTTTTAATATTTTTAATTCTACACAAACTCCTATACAACTTACTTTGAACTAAGAAGCTTCACCAATATTATTATTCTGTTGGTATTTTTTCGACCTGTGATCCAGCACTTCCACAATCAAAATCAGATGGATACGCTAACCGTTCCAACGCTATGAAGCGGTGCAACTATTGTATCAGGAGTTATTGAGAAAAGAGTAATGACAGTTTCTGGGAGTGAAAAGATATCCGACCAAGGCTTAATGCGACGCAACTTGTCATTTCATGCCTTTTTAATCGCCAACTTGGACAGAATGGCCTGCTGAACCTTTAATGCTGCATTTAATATAGCTGAGGAAGTCGACCCCGCGATATGGGGTGTCAACAGGGCCTCATCAAAAGCCTGAATTGGCGTAGAGAATTGTTCTCCTTCATTTTCGAAAGTATCCAGAGCCACACCGGAGAGCCAACCGGGGTTTTGTTGCATGAATAACGCGAGAGCCTTTTCATCGATCAAACCGCCACGCGCAGTATTAAGTAAGTAGGCACCTTTTCTAAAATGAGGAAGGATGGCACTGTTAATTAGATAATGGGTTTCAGTAGTAAGAGGAAGATGTAACGAAATCATATCATTACTAGTAACCAACGCTTTGATATTACTGGCCCGACGAACACCTAAAGCCTCTGCATTTTCATCAGTGAATCGTGGGCTGCCCAGGATTGTCACCTGAGAGGTAAAGGGTTTTAACAAATGTAATAGCGCTTGGGAAATGGCGCCACTGCCAACCAGTCCTATGCTGATATCATTCAATGAGCGTGAAGGCGGTCGCATTGTTTTCGTCCAGCTACCTCCGCGCATTTGTCGTTGATGCCAGTCTGTTCGATGTAATAGTGCCAGCATTTGCAATAAGGTGAATTCAGCGACGGCTGTCGCATTTGAACCCGGAGTGTTAATCACTTCTATTTTAAGTGATTCTGCTGCCTGGATATCGATATGATTCAGTCCAACCCCTGCTTGGCCAATCACCTGTAACGGTGTAGTCAGTTTTTTTCCAACTAAATTGCACAATAAATCCTTTCTGACAGGAATGTTAATAACTAATTCAATATCAGGAGAGAGATAGCCATTTATTTCTTTATCAAATAACTCTCCCGGGAGTGTATCTAACAAAAAAATTTTCTTTTTCATACATTGCATCCCCCTGTCAGCCTATTACTAAGTCTGCCAGCTT
The DNA here is from genome assembly GCF_015163655.1 of Xenorhabdus griffiniae. Taxonomy (GTDB): domain Bacteria; phylum Pseudomonadota; class Gammaproteobacteria; order Enterobacterales; family Enterobacteriaceae; genus Xenorhabdus; species Xenorhabdus griffiniae. Next base: position 75,046 of record NZ_JADEUF010000001.1, read on the forward strand.
CTCTACCAATATTGTGTAAAAAAATTTATAGGCGGTTTCTATACAGAAAACTATGCAATAAATTGCATAGATTTAGAAAGCTAATACTGAACTGCGAGAGAATACAATGGCGTGATTCACTTGATTTTAATGTGATTAGTGGGCTTTCATAGACGGTGGGATAAGTATGTTTACAGTTTGCGTACTGCTTCGAAACAAAGTTCGGGTTTACACCAAGGTTACACTATGTTGCAATCCCGCTCACGAAACAATTACCAAATATAAAGACAATTATTCTAATGATGGAAGCTGAGCAATTTTCACAAGTGGTACTTGAGTGGTATCACCGCTACGGCCGCAAAACTTTGCCGTGGCAGTTAGAAAAAACATCCTATCACGTCTGGCTTTCAGAGGTGATGCTGCAACAAACCCAAGTTGCGACGGTCATTCCCTATTTCCAAAAATTTATTTCACGTTTTCCCAATGTTGCTTCTTTGGCTGCTGCCCCTCTGGACGAAGTTCTCCATTTGTGGACTGGGCTGGGATATTACGCCCGTGCCCGCAATTTACATAAAGCCGCACAACAGATTGTGACATTGCACAATGGCAAATTTCCGACCACCTTTGACGATGTTGTTGCACTGCCTGGTGTAGGGCGTTCAACTGCCGGAGCCATTCTCTCATTGTCCCAAGGCAAGCATTTTCCGATCCTTGATGGTAACGTAAAACGTGTTTTGGCCCGCTGCTACGCTGTTGATGGTTGGCCGGGGAAAAAAGAAGTTGAAAGCCAATTATGGGATATCAGCACGCGCGTAACTCCCAAGCAAGGTGTCGAATATTTCAATCAGGCGATGATGGATTTGGGTGCGATAGTCTGTACCCGCAGCAAACCAAAATGTGAAATTTGTCCACTTAATACGGGTTGTATCGCTTACGCCAATCACAGTTGGGCAAACTATCCGGGGAAAAAACCGAAACAAAGCATTCCTGAAAAAACAGCCTACTTTTTATTAATGCAACACGGCGATATGGTTTGGCTGGAGCAGCGCCCACTTTCTGGTATTTGGGGTGGTTTGTTTGCTTTCCCCCAATTTGCTGATCAAGTATCACTGGAACAATGGCTAAAAAACTCAGGTATCTCGCACAGCAAACTTGAACAACTGACAGCATTTCGCCACACATTCAGTCATTTTCATTTAGATATCGTTCCTATTAAAATCGATATTTTAACTTTTGATTCTTGCATGGATGAAAGTAAGGGACTTTGGTATAACTTACGTCAGCCAGCAACCATTGGATTGGCAGCACCCGTTGAGTACCTTTTGCAACAATTGGGTTAAGTTGCCTACTATTTTGAGGATTAATTATGAGCAGAACTATTTTTTGCACTTTTTTACAACGAGAAGCGGAAGGCCAAGATTTTCAGCTCTATCCAGGGGAATTGGGCAAGCGTATTTTCAATGAGATTTCAAAAGAAGCATGGCAACAGTGGATGAATAAACAAACCATGCTGATTAATGAAAAAAAACTCAATACCATGAATCCAGAAGATCGCAAACTGCTTGAACAAGAGATGGTGAAATTCCTGTTTGAAGGACATGATATTAAAATCGACGGTTATACACCTCCGGAACAATAATATTACTATTCGATTAGTATAGATTGACAAAATAAGAGCCATTTTGTATGGCTCTAAACATTGATTGAAACCTAAATATCCAACAGTATTAATATCCAACGGCATTGTAAAATGAAAAGACTGCTGGCCCTGATCCTCCTTGCTCCACTTTTAATTTCCTGTTCTAGCAAAAAAGACGTTGAATACAACGAAGAATATATAAAAGACACCAATGGATTCGATATTTTGATGGGACAATTTGCCCACGATATTGAAAATATTTGGGGTTTGCAGGAAGTTTTAATCGCAGGCCCAAAAGATTACGTTAAATATACAGATCACTATAAGACCCGCAGCCATATTAATTTTGAGACGGGAAACATTACGATTGAAACCATTTCCCCCATTGAACCCGCTGAACATTTACGCAAAGCGATCGTTACAACTTTGCTGATGGGAGATGATCCTGGAACTATCGATCTTTATTCCGACGCCAACGATATTCAGATCAGCAAAGAACCCTTTCTATATGGACAGGTCTTAGATAACACTGGTGAACCCATTCGCTGGGAGTGGCGCGCACGTCATTTTGCCAATTATCTGATCCAAAATAAATTGCAAAAACGTCAATCGGGGTTACACATCATTTGGTCAGTTACCATACAGTTGGTGCCTAACCATTTAGACAAACGTGCCCATAAATACCTTCCTATCGTTCGCAAAGCATCCATAAAATATGGCGTTGATGAATCTCTCATCCTTGCCATCATGCAGACTGAATCCAGTTTTAACCCTTATGCCGTCAGCCGTTCTGATGCCTTGGGGCTTATGCAGGTAATGCAACACACTGCCGGACGAGATGTTTTCAAGATGCAAGGAAAATCAGGCCAGCCTAGCCGCAATTATCTCTTCGATCCTGAGAACAACATCGATGCCGGCACTGCCTATTTGTCGATATTGCAAAATACCTATTTAGGGGAAATCAAAAACGCGACCTCACGCCGATATTCCGTTATTACCGCTTACAATGGCGGTGCTGGCAGTGTATTACGCGTATTCGCCAATGATAAAAAGAAAGCGATTCAAATCATCAACTCAATGGAACCTGGTGAAGTTTATTCAACCCTGACCAATAAACACCCTTCTGCTGAATCACGTCGCTATTTGATGAAAGTGAACAATGCACAGAAAAGCTATCGCAGATAGTTGATAATCAATGAGCGGATAGTAGGAAAATAACAAATGGAGAGGCGATTGTTTCTCCATTTTGTTTAGATTTATAGCTTATTGTGTGAATTAAAAGCATATAAATAAATTTATGTAGAAAGTGTTTGACGGATTGGGCTGAATACGGTTTAATGCGCCCCGTTAGCCCGGATAGCTCAGTCGGTAGAGCAGGGGATTGAAAATCCCCGTGTCGGTGGTTCGATTCCGCCTCCGGGCACCAAATTCCCTAACCTGGGCGTTGAAAGTGAGAAACTCAACGAACAGTAAAACTTCTGGAAACTGGATTTCAATCATGCTTAGTTGGTAGTTGAACGCATGGTTGAATGTAAACCTAAAAGAGGAATGCATGTTGCATCATGTATTCTTCTTCTCGTCTATTTTTATACATAGAGTTGGACTATTCGTCAACTCTATGTAAATTTTTTTTAATTTTTCTGCCTATCTCATCACAGTCAAACGTTTATGTTCCCCACCTAACCCCATGCCTAGGTAGGTAGATAGCTCATTCTCTAACATGTGAAGAGTGTTATGAATATCTTGGCCTATATATTCCATCGTAGAAGACAAGCTTCTATGCCCCAACACATTCTTTGTCAAGTGCATATTACGGTCAGGGCTACGCATTAATGTGGTTGCTAACGTATGACGAAAACGGTGTGGGCTAACTGGAAAACCACATTCCGTAGAAAAACGCCGAAAAAATGATTTCACAGGTTGGCTATCAATTATCTTTTCTCTATCTACTTCTCTATCTGATAACCGATGTACATTGAAAAATATGTCATTAGGAGTAGCTCCTCTTAATACCATTTCATTTAACAAATTTTGCAATAGTGGTTTCAGTGGGCTTAATAAAGCTACTTGGTGCTCACAATGGTTTTTACTACTTTCGCTCCGTAAGAAAATGGCATTTTCTTCAAAATCAATATCTTTGATCCGAATATGAACTAATTGGTTTAAACGTATACCCGTTAATCGAAATGTTTCCATTACAACAATCCAAAATCGTGTCGGGTATAATGCACAACAGCGATAAGTAGCTTGCTGTGCTGATAATTCCTTCTCTAGTTGCGTAAACCTTTCAAAAACACGATACATAGTACGAAGCTGTGCTTCTGTAAAAACTTTCTTCCTTTTTATCCCTGGTTCAACCTGGCTATCAAAAAACGGGTTATCTTTACTTGTTTCAGCTAACAAACCTTTTTTTATCCAAAAGCTATATAGCACTTGCATATGTCTAGCTTTTGTATTCCAAGTTCTTTCTGCCACACCTCTAATATTTAACTCATGCCTACGCCAACGCAAAACATGTTTATGAGTTACTTCTTCTGGGTTTATTTGTATATTTTCTATTCCCCTTAAATATTTAAGAAATAGTCTAACCACCTTACGATACGTTTTTTCTGTATCTGGGCGCAGAACCTTTGAGTAAAAATACTCATCCAATAGTTCATACCAAATAGGATCATCTTTTTCTTGCTTTAAAGACATTTGTTTTTTCATAAGGAATACTTCCATAATAATTTTCTTAGTATCATTCTGAGGAAAAATCGACGAAGAGACTGTCTGGGGTGAATTCAGAAAAAATCAAACTCATTTTCACTAAATATCCGCTAGCACGTAAAAATTTATTATTTTTACATGCTTCCTCTGTAACAGGAACTGGATATATTTTGCATGTGTAATGGCGTTTTCTTCTGTTTCCCTTCTTTTCGACTCTATGCACATTCAATGACTCGAATGCAGATAATAATTGCTTATGATCGATTTCTAGTTCTGGGTGTTGGCGCAAAAAAAGAAAAAAGATTGCTGGAGTTTGTAAAAATACAAACCCTGCAACGCAATGTACTTTTGCGCTAGCAGTGTTGTACTCAATTTTTTCAGCCTGCAACCCTTGTTTAAGCCATTGCCAAAATTTGACCTTCAATGGTTCATTTTTTCCTTGTTCTTGTCCATCCATCCTTATGTGTGCTTCCTCTGTGTCCTTTTCCTCTCTCCCTTTAAGAAACACATTTTCTTCTATAATTTCAACTGATTTATTTTCAGCAAGTGAATTATTTCTAATTTTACTTTCACCATTGGGCAATTCATGCTCAACATGTTGATTTTTCAAACTATTTAATGATGAACTATCAACACAGTTGTCTTGCTCTTTTTGTGCTACTTCTTCTTCTTTTATGTCTAAAAGCGACATTGCTGTTTTTAAATCATCACTAATAGCTTCTTTTGTGTTCACTACAAAAGCAGTTTCTGATAGTTCCTCTTTTTGGGACGTAGTTTCATTAAATGCACTTTTTAGTGACACTATATCTAAACTCTGCGTTTCTTCTTGAATTTTGTTTGCATCACTCTGTGTGTATATTGCAGATTGGGTTGGAGGTATAATGCTAATATTTTCAGTTGGTTCTAAAACAGAATTATTAATATTTTTTCCTATAACATCATTTATATTTGGCAACTTATTTACAGCTTCATCTATCAAATTACTAACATCTCTTCCACCTTCCCATTTTCCTACCATACAGTGCATTAAAGCTTGTAGTGCCACAGGAGTTTCACTCAACCAGTAAATAACTTTTTCTGGTAACAGTGTATAGCTCATTAATGCACCTGAGACAGAACGCAATTCCTCTAAATTTGAACTATTAGGCTTGGATCTAAATCGGTAGGCTTTATTTGGTGTCACTACTCCAGGCATCCAGCACGTTTGATCTATATACTCTCCATCAAATTGTCCCATCAACGGTAACCAATGAAACATTGATGCATAAAAGACTACCGCGTTCCAAGCGCTGCTTTGACTAGATTGTTCTTCCGGTAATGCTCCGGTTGGCAATAACTTTTTTTTTGATAGTCTGACTGAATAGACCATGGTAAGTAATGTAAGGTCAAGCAGCCCTCCTTCCAGAGCAAAAATTCCCCGATTAAACGCTGGCAAGTTCTGAATTCGTTCTGCGGCTGAAGACAATGGGAATAAAAAAAATTCTTGATATTGTGCTTTTGATAGAGAAGCATTTTCCCAAAGTTGCTGTAAGCAATTCTTACGTAATGTAGTATTAAACAAGTCACATGATTTTTTAGGCAGAAAATAACCATCTGGTGCAACGGGTATCTCGCTTTTAGATTTGTTTCCCCCCGAAACATCGAAACTACTATTTAACCACTTTTTAAATATCTTCATATAAATCTTCCGGTAATTTCAGTAAAACATTAAACACACTTTCCATGATTTTTTAGGTAAAAAAAATAACCATCTGATGTAACGGATATCTCGCTTTTAGATTTGTTTCCCCCCGAAACACCGAAACTACTATTCGATTTTTAAACATCTTCGCATAAGTCTTCTGATGATTTCAGTAAAACATTAGATACACTCTGATCAACTAAATTTTCTTTTGTTAAATTATTTCCGTTCTCAAGTACGCTTTGAATAATGTCGTTAATCATAAGCTTTTTACGAGCACGAGTTGCAGCAACATAAAGCAAATTTATTTCATCTCTTCTAGACAGTTCTGTTAATTTAGGATCAAATAAATCAGGGAAATCATTATTTAACTCAACAAATTCCCATTCTAATCCCTTAGCTCTATGCGCCGTTGAAACCGTTATATTCGCGTTACTTTCATTAGTTATCGCAAATTTGCGCATTATTTCTAAATTTTGGGGTAACGGAAAATATCGTTCTAACAGATTGATAGATTGCATCATTTCAACATCTTGTGTGGCCCTGGCTATTCGGCAATATTCATCATAATTTTTGTAGTCCCGCATTAAACGAGGCTGTTGTACTTTTTGTGGCATATCTACCGAGAACCAATACAAATCTTCTAACTCTTCAGTTCGATAAGCTTCAATCCCTCCAACCCAATATACTGATTTTTTTTCTCTTGCTGCTCCTAGTGCTGTATCAATTACACCTGCCACCGTTCGGCTCAATACTGCTTTATGAGGTACATCAAATTGTTGTGGTAACAAAACTTCATCTTCTTCCCCTAACCCAATAACTTGGTGAGTTTCACCATCAAAGGCAAGTAACGAATTCGCTATCTCAGCAACATGTGAACCAAAACGAAAGCTATTTGTTAGCCATAAACGATCAGCATCAGCTAGTTGTGGCACATCCAAGGCATTATCTGCTCCCCGAAAACGGTAAATTTGTTGATGTTTATCGCCAACTAAAATTACATTTGTATGCTGATTCAAAACAATCGCATGAATGACAGGGTTAGCATCTTGGGCTTCATCAAACAAAATTGTTTGATAGTTGCGAGATAAATCAGGTTGAGATAATTGATAAAGTTTCAAATAAGTATCATGTGTAATCGGAAAGGAGTCATTCAAATTTTTCATCAAATTCCAAATATGCTCTGATCTTTGAATTATTTTAATTGGGTCAATGCCCTCTATTACTTCTTCATCTGGGCAATGAATTAACTTTATTTTTCCATCAGCACTAGATAGAAAACGATTTAACGTACTTTGAACCCTATGGATTAATGACCAATGTCGAGTATTTAAAGCCCGCGCAATGTCTGTAATACGTAGTTGATTAACCAGTCTATGCTTGTAATGACGACCTTGGGTTGACCAGGCTAATTGGTGTGATGTTTTACAGTCAACATTAAAAGGAAATTTACGTTCTGCTTCTTCTCTTACGGAACGATTAAAAGCCAAATAGAGCATCGAAACTTTAGGATTAGCTAACGCATAATTTACTAATGTACATGTTTTCCCTGTTCCCGCAAATGCATTTACTACTAATTTCGAACCATTCCATTCTACTACTGCTTTTTGTTCATCCGTCAGCGTAAGCATAAATAGCACCTCTATTTTAAAGTAGCCAATTTAATTTACGGTAATAATTAAAAACGCGGGGACTTAAGTACAGTAAAAATTCTTTTTGTGTATTGATAAAAAAACGCCTCCGAAGAGGCGTTCAGTAAAAGTATCTCGAAGAAGCATTTTTTTAATAAGAAACTGATATTTTCGATATATCTATCGGTATTCCTATCTTATTAAAAGTTTCTGCGGGAGACAGACCTTGTTTAATAAAACTTTTTACTGTTTTATCATCATTTAAAACTGTACCACTTAATGTCATACCAACATGTTGCATTAACAACATATGCGCCAGCAATTTGAAGCGAATAATGTCATATCGCATAAATTCCCTCTATGCTACTCTACTTTTGTATTTTCGATCCTGGTTAATAATAAATCAATTTGATTATTTTTTAATAAACAGAGGCAGCACTTTAATTGCTTTCTGCGGTTTCCATTTAACAAATCCATCCAGAATATCGCGCAGTTCGGAATATTTCATTCCTCTTTTCTTAGCGTGTGCTTTAATTAAATCCTTATCAACGAGCGCCCATAATTTTTTAGCTGCTTCTTTATTTGTATTAAAATCATATTTGATACACTCCTGCTTGTCTTTTTTCTGCCTAGCTTGCTCAGCTTTCCATTTGTCAATCTGGTTATCGATATTCCCACGTTTATGCAGTGGAATATTTAAAAGCCCGTGGTCTAATGACATATTGTCATACCTTAATTATCTGTTTAGAAGAATAATTGCATTGGTAGGTAACATACCCCCAAGCTGTTTAGTCGCAGAACGCTAAATAGGTTTTCATAATACTGAGAGTATCAGATGTTGGAGTTCCTTACCCCGCGCTCCGCGCGGGGTAAGGAATACTCCTAAGATAAAAATGCGTACTCCCCCTAGGCGGTGAGAGTACACCGCCTGGTGAAAAGTAAGTAAGATTAGAGTATTAAATCAGCCATCTGATTTTTACCACCACGCCCAAAAAAATAGATCGTGGTTATCAAAATCAAAAGATTTCAGCGTACTGCTAACCCAGTTTTTTACTTCTTCAACATCCGATCAATAATATTGATCATATTCAGTTGAACCAAAGAAAAAACCATCTTCTGTAGGGAATATTGTCATGCAATTATCTTTTGTCAGTCTATTTAAATCTGCTAATAATTGTTCTAACTTTTGTTTTGGTATCAATATACTTTTGCAATTATCGACACTTTGAACATTGTAATTAACCCAACGAAAAAGCGAGTTAATTTTTCGAAAATATCCCACTTGTGTATCATAATCAACACGTTCTTTCTGTTTTTCACCTGAAAAAAAGTGAATATCAAGTCCCATTTTTTATTCCTCATATAATAAAAACAAAGACAGGGACTTTCCCGCAGGAAAGTACCCTGCGGGGTTGGTCAATTAAGTTATTATTAATTATCTTCAGTCTTCACTGGTAGTTCATCCCATGAAACAAAATAATGATTGCGATAATAGCCTTCCTCAACTTGGATTATTCCGTGGTTTCCACATTGAGTACATATAGCATCATCATTTTCACAGAGAAAATCATCATCGCCATCAGTTAGATACACTCCTTGATATCCACAATTTTCACATGGTTCCAACCAATTGATGAATACTTTCGTAAGTATATTTCCCATTAGGCGTTCCCTCTAAAGCGGCTCTTCCATGAAATTATGGTGTCTTGTGAAAAAAAAGCATTTGCATTTATTTCATCATGTAACTGATATTTAGAATCTACAACGTGCAATAACAATAAACCAGCTTTATGCCACATTTGTCTGGCTGTTTCATAGTCATTCCAACGGTGCTCACCAGATCCTTCGTCCCAAAATTTTTTGTGCATTTTGTATAATTCAGTTTCATTTGTAATAGGGTGTGCCCAAGTGATGCCACCATTTAATAACTCACCACCTAACACTTTTCTATTATGACGATCATAAATGATTACAGTCATAGGATAAAAATTAATCGGCCCCATATCACGCCCTAAATCAGGGTCATAATAATAATCCTCATCTTTATCCCGAAAAGGCCAGGAGTTTGCTTTATACATAATTTTGAGCTTATTAACAGCATCAGTAAATGTAGATGTTTCACAAATGATCAGAGTTCCTTTGTTTTTATAAGTACCATAAATCGAATCGTCTTCAGGATACTCAAACATACCTGTGACTTCGACCCTAAACTGTCTATGGTAAATATCCCAACGTAATGAAACGCCTGGCTCATAAGGTGTACGTAAGAACTTCTTACTCATAAGACTTCTCCATAATTAAATAAAATAGAGAAATCTTCCCAGGGGAAAATTTCCCCATTAGGTGAAAAGAATAATTGAAAATGTTACTGTCTATTGTTATGAAAAGTTTCTTAATCGCCTTAACGATCCCCGTTTTCAAAGAATAAACGGGTTTACCCAGAGTATTTACTGTCTGCTTTTTCAGGTATAGCAGATGGCGCAGTCACCCGAAAGCGTTCCTCTCAGACTACCGGAACATTAGTTATATAGCCACCCGAAAGCGCTCTTCTCAGGCTATTAGAGCATTAATAGATTGCACAAGGCAATGTAAGAACAACATTATTTTCTAACTAAGATTGCTACCTGTCAATAGCAAAAATAAAATTATAAAGATAACTTCAAATATTCCATCACTAGATTTGCTCCGTGCTTAGTAATATGGATTCCATCATCTGTTCTAATTTTTTTTCCATCTAAAAAACCTGTATACTTTTCACCCATCACAGCATTTTGTGTTATATCTAAATACGTAACACCTAATTGTAATAAAGATTTTTTAATAATATATCGTGTGTTTTTTAACAAAAAATCATGCTCCTTATTTTTTAAAAATGGGGGAGAAATCCAGATAATTTTTATGTCATAATTTTTACTCCTAATCCTGCCAATCAGTTCAAAAATAGAACGAGAATAATCAATTGAGTTTATTTCTTTATTGAAGTCGTTTGTTCCAATGCTTATAATAATGAGGTCATATTTATCAAAATCAATACGTTCAATAGCAGAAAACCAATCATACCTATGCCTATTTAAAAGCCCAGAGCCAACTTGGTAAAAAACATCCGCACTTTTATTAATTAAAGATTTATATGATTCACTATAAACATAACTTAAAGAGTCACCTAAAATTAAAGCCTTACAATATCCATTTAATGAAAAAAAGGAAAATAAAATGAAAGAAAATTTCATTGAATGAATAAAACTCATTCGTCACCTCCATTTACACTCTGGTAATATACTTGATTAATATACCTACCTCTACCATCACCATGACCTAAATCCATAGATACCTGTGCTAATATTTCTTTTTTATTAAATCCTGCTTTCTGATAATGGGCACTGAGTTCTTTAGCAACATAATATCGCATACTGTGAGGTGCTTTTTTACCAACTAATCCGGCTGAACGAACTATGTTTCTATAACGATCAACCGCCTGATGAATATTAGGTTTATCAATTAATTTACCATCACGTTCTTTCATCACATTTTCAGCATAATTAATAGCGTTTTTAAGTTGTTCATTATTTAAAATTGTAGTATCTCTAGGACGCCCGCCTTTTGTGCCAAAGACCACTCTGACAGAATGATGTCCATTGCTTAAAGATTGCTTCCACGTATTTATAGATTTACAAGCTTGAACAGCTTCTTTTGTTCTCAGCCCTAAAACATATGCCAATTGTAAAGTTGCAGCAACACCTTTATCAATTTTTTCTACTTCTTTAAATGCTTTCTTAAATTCATCGGGAGATAATGCTTCTTTTGTTCCCATACGGCTTGCGCCTGCTATTCCAAGAGAACGATTATTCAATCGTTCATTATTTGGATCAGCTAATTTATGTTTTCCTGCTTGTGAAAGAATACCACGCAATGCTGACATCTCATTTTGTAAAGTTCGATTGCTAATGTTTTCAGATTTTCTGTTTTCAATATACCCCTCGATATATTTAATTTTCAGGCTATCTAACTGACGTAATTTAATGCCCGAAGAATTCAAATAGTTCAGAAATTGTTTGGCTATTCGAGTGCGATCGGCCACCGTAGTAAAACTCCCTCCTGCTTTACGGGCACAAGTAATAAAATCTTTCTTAAATATTTCTACCTTTGATCGTGACGTTTTTTTATCCATAAAAACCTCCAATAGCAATAATGTTATGAATAATAAAAGTTATTTATAACATTATTGCCTTATCACAAATTGTTAGTTTTTCGTCATTACAGACGTTCCCTGCGTATCGGTTATGTGTGTCATCCTGACAGTCAGATATTGTGTAGCAGGGCGCTATCATGTTGAGTTATTGCAGGAGCGCGCTCTGTGCTCTGCACTGCGCTTTAATGCTCCCCGTTCAGAGCCTGCTACCAGGATGAACGCCTCAATATCTGGACTACTTATCTCCTATTTATCAAAAAGTTAGATTCATTATTAATTGAAACTAAAAGTCGAAGTTTTCCCAAGCGACCGTTCGTAAAACGGGCGCGTCGGGCGCTTTGTAAAAAATTTAAGACACTCTCTTACAACGTTTTGAAGCATACTAACTTTTGTCTTCATTTGGTAAAACCGTTTGAAAGGATGTCTTAACGTTAGCTGTAATGCGGTCTGGAAGTTTTACGCCTGGCGGCGTCACTTGGTAATCGCTACGCTTTTACTCAAGTGACGCCGCTCATCTTTCTGCTTCCAGTACCGCGACTCGAAGATAACGAAGATGCCAAATGTTCCAAATGGCATACCGTTATATCGACGCTGTTAAAGGCCGCAAAAGCTCTCGACGCATGTACAAAAGACGCATTACATCGACAAAGATGTTTGATGTTTTTCTGCATCAAACAGCATGTTTGAAGGGGTTCATCTACATTTGACGAACTTTAGTTGAATATTTCTTAATCGCTTTAGCGATCCCCGTTTTCAAAGAATAAACAGGTTTACCCAGAGTATTTACTGTCTGCCTTTTCAGGTACGGCAAATGGTGCAGTCACTCGAAAGCGTTCCTCTCAGACTACTAGAACATTAGTATTTGCAATCACCCAAAGGCGCTCCTCTCAGATTGCTGGAACATTGATTGGTTACCATAAGGTAACGTTACAGCGATGAAAATCTTACACTTGTAGCTCATACTCGTCAATGATTGAAAACCACACACAAAAATCAGGTTGCTTTTTTTTGCACAAAGTACATACTTTAAATATGTATTAATAATATACACTTTAGGTGCATAATGAAACATAGAGTTAATGTAACAGTTGATAAAGAAAATTATCTAATTCTAAGCTCCGCTGGCATAAATATTTCAGGCTTTGTTAATGAAACCATGGCAAAGGAAGCTCAGCGCATCAAAGCTGAAAATTGGAAGGTAAATAATCGTAAAGGAATGGAAGAGGTTGCACAATTTATTACGCAATATGGCTCATTTGCTGATGAAAATAGGAACTGGTAAATGCAATTTATTGTTTATCAATATAAACGAAAAGAAAGCAAATACAGCCTGCTTATTGATGTGCAAAGCGACATTATTGAAACACCAGGAAGGCGTATGGTCATACCTTTGATTGAAGCGTACCATTTGTCAAACAAGGTAAGTCACCATTTATTTCCCATAGTGCAAATAGAACATAAAGATTATCGGCTTTTAACAACAGAGCTTTCAAGTGTCCCAGAGAACGCAATTGGAGAGAAAATTTCTGATGTGGCTCAATGGTCGTCAGATATCAAAGATGCACTTAATCTCTTATTTTGGGGAATTTAAATAATCGTTCTTGCATACTGAATGATACTATCTACTTATTATAGAATAAGGGTGGTTATATGCAAAAAGATCTAAAGGTGAGATCCCGAGGAGAATTTTGGGGGATAAAAGCAGCGTGTATCTGGAAACGCTGTTTTAATAAATTGAAAAGCTGGGATAAGACGTGCGTTAGTAAAGCGAAGAAAAATAATGTTCCTGCATGGATTGGTCATATTCCAGTATTTGTAGCAAGTGCCTTAGCCATAACAGCACTTATCTTAAGCACTATTATCACTATAATTACAGTGTCAATTTTCTTTATTATAATATTAGTTTTATCTAAAACACCTAGTGTAGAGCCTTTAAAACATGGGCATTACGATTTAGACGGATATCATTACCCTGATGGGAGTATTGATCAGAGTGATCCGTGATAATTATTTAGCATTAACGAAATTCCGCTTCCTCGCTTTAGCTGTTCGTTCCTCGCTCTGCTGCGGTACGCCTCAGCTAAAGACTGCGGCGAGCGTTGCGAGGGTGGAAGGTGGAGATTGTTTCCATCCTAATATAGGTTATCGAACGCTGTTTTGGTTTTTTGAAAGATAATAGACGTATTTTAGCTGTTATTAGGTAAACTAATTAGCACGCGGTCATTTGATATGATAAGAATTCTGTTTGAAAGAAAATCATCACCTAACAGGCCATCAAAATCTATCCGTTCATCTGGAATTTGATAGATAGCCGCAGATAACTTAATTCCATCAGGTGTTATAATAGTTTGCTTTGGGCAGGTCTGTGATAAATTGGCACACCCGTTCTTTGAACGAGTAAAAAGCACCGTATGACTTGCACCAGTATCAATAACCATGCGGTTTATCTTCTTACCTTCAGATAATACACTAATTTCTATCCCATTCCTTGTGCGAGTAAATGGAATAGATTGCCAACGATAGCCATCGGGAAGAGCTTTGAGATGATCGGTTATCGTCAGTACCTTTGAAGCGTAGTTGATAATAAGCGTTTTGTTTTTGGCAATACCCAGCCCCAACACGCCATCTATGATAAGTTGTCCCTTATTATCGAACATGCCGTTCCCCCACGGTTTAAAGAGTTCAACGTCAACATCTGAAAGGTGTTCACCATTAACAGTCATATTGGCCGTCCTTGCCACTACAGTAGATTTATCAACTCCAAAAACATCTACGGAATTTTGCACGGTTATTGTGTGATAATTCCGCTTTGGAAAAAGAGAATCAAAGATAGATCGAGGGAGATAAAAAGCACCAGACGCCCCAGTATCAACTGAAAGTCTTTTAATCTCTTCACCATTGATATTGAGCGAAACAGAAGGAGTTATATGCTCAAGGTAAACAATCGGTGCAGTTATATCTGCCTTTACTGCTTCAACTGGAACGATAGTAAGGCACAACAACAGGCACCGACTCAGAATTCTATTCATATTAAACAACCCATTAAGAGCAGTGGATGATATTTAATTCAAACTTTTTCCCCATCTTAAAACATAGCAATGAATAGTTTAGACTACAAATATTTTTGTTTTGGAATTAATTTATTTCATTCACATAATAATAGTTGATAAAAATTGTGTGGTCAATGACCACACAATTATATCACGTACTCTTATCTTCTATCCCATGTAGTTTTAAAAAATATACCATCATCATCAGATGAACCACCGCGAACAGCATCAAGTAGTTCAGACGCTTTTTGGCCCTTCTGATTTTTCAGGTTTGCAGAATTTTCCTGAATCACTTTCTGTAGTTCTTTCATATTAAGATCCTTAAAAAGATTGAAATAAAGAAGATAATAACCTAATTTGTGTTTTATTTTGCTAGCCTACAAGAATTAATTTATTAAAATTCATTTGTAAGCCACATTGTTTAATATATATTATTCCAGAATAAGATCAACAGTATTTTTACATAAAAAACAAATGCGTAACATCCGTAAAATATAAACATATCAACATAATATAATTAATATTATTAACGTTAAAAATTATAACTATAAGGGCTGATTACATATTCAAAGGATATCTCTAAAATGGTAACCTAAATACCCCGCGGGTTAATATGAACCCGTATCATCAATCAATGTGTTTGAGTGATTGCAAATACTCTTGAGGGGTTGTAAATACACCGTTAACCATATCAAAAACTTTGTCGGCCACAGCGATAGCATCTGGTCGATGAGCCGCAAAAAGACGCGTTATTTTCATGGCCTTAATGGCTTCGTTTATTTTCCGCTCGTTTTCGATATCCAAAGCAGATGTGGATTCATCCAATATGAGAATTTTAGGTCTTCTATAAAGTGCCCGTGCAATGGAGACTCGTTGTTTCTGGCCTCCTGATAACACACTCCCCATATCCCCAACCCTAGAATTATAGCCATCTGGCATCATCTCTATTCCATCATGAATAGCGGCCATCCTTGCACATTCATGCATAAGTTCAATGTCTGGCCTTTCGGCAAAGCCAGTAATATTTTCCTGTAATGAACCGGTAAACAAAAAATCATCCTGTAAAACATAGGAAACATGCTTACGATAAGCCTCAAGGCCAATGTTAGATATAGGAACACCGTTAATTTTTATAATCCCTTCAGTCGGTTCAAGCAGTGAAGCAAGAACATGAAGCAATGTGGATTTACCACAGCCTGATGGACCTACAAACGCAACACTTTCTCCTGATTCAACAGCAAAAGATAGTCTCTCAAAAATATAAGGTTCATTAGCTGAGTAAGCAAAAGACAAAGATGATATTTCTACTTTCCCGTTAAATTCCACAGGCAAATTTTGAGAGGCATCAGAGTGCATATTTTCGCTTTCGGTAAGGACTACATCGCTAAGCCGATTTGTATGCATTGAAAGCATTTTAAATTCATAAACAGCATCACAAAAATTAATCGTCCTTTGGATGAACATATCAGCGTACACCATGAAAGCAAACAGAACACCAACAGTAAAAAAACCATTTTCAGTCAACTGTGCACCAATATAGACAACCAAACATGCTGACAGCCCTGTGATAAACGCACTAATTAGCCGAAAAACGAGATCAATTCGAAAACGCTTGATATTTGCAGCAATGTTTTCAGTTGAGAGGTTCAACCATTTTATTTTTCTGTTAGTGCTCAGACACAGCATTTTGATCGCTGAAATACCGCGAACAGTTTCTATAAAATGTGAACTTTGAGCGGCAGTTTTACTGATAGATTCAGCCAGTGCGATTCTGTACATCCCAAAACAATACCATTTGATCAGAGCATAGAGCAGTGCCAGAAAAACTACACTAGCGCAAAGCACTACGCTGTAACTGCTCATGACTACCAATAATGCAACTGTAACCACCGCATCAAGAATCGCATTTACCATACGCGCAGTAAACGCCTCCTGAATTTGGTTTAGGGATTGTAGGCGAGATACAACATCGCCTAACTGGCGTTTTCCAAAGTAGGTAACAGGCAGACTGATTAATTTGCTCAAAAATCCTTCAGACCAACTTAATCCAATAGAATATTTAGCTGCGGTAATAATCCAGTCACGAAGCCATGTCAGCAGCATTCGCATAAAAAGCAAGGCAATAACAGCGGCTGAGATAACATTCAGGGCAAACATATTACTCGTGCTAAGAATGTTATCTATAATGAACTGTGAAGAAGCGGGGATAAGCAGCGTAACAAGTTCTATAGTCGCTGATATTGCAATGAGTCGTGCTATCACACCGCCTTTACCTTCTATCCCAGCTAGCATGTCTCTGATAGAAAGTGCTGAAGATACTTTTTTTCGCTCAAACGTAGCACTGGGTTTCATTTCGAGTGCTATACCAGTGAAGCAATCTGATAACTCAGAAAGCATTATACTGCGTTCGCCAACAGCCGGATCATGAATAGTTGCGCCTTTTCGGGACAGTTTTTTGAGCACCACAAAATGATTAAAAGACCAATGCAGGATACAAGGCAACGAAAGTGAATTCAGTTCTTCCAGTTCTACTTTTACGGGACAAGATGACAACCCTACTTTTTCACCTACGGTCACTATTTCCTTAAGGCTCATGCCATGTTTTGAAACATCAAAAAGTTTCCGCATAGAAAGAAGATCAGTATTGAAACCATGATAACTTGCGATCATAGCGATACAAGCAAGTCCGCATTCTGAAACTTCAGACTGAATGATTACCGGAAGAGATTTCCCGACAGAAAACGTTGAAAAAAAATCTTTCACATATTTATCCATAAATTTAATCAACCATTCTAAGCAGCCATCTATAAAGACGTTTTTCACCTGTTAAAATTGAGGCATCAACCTGCATTCCCTGTTTCAATGGTAAACTCGAACGCTCTTCAGGAATGGCTATTACAGTAAAGTACATGTCATCCTCCCGCCTAATTGCAGCCTCTGATATTGAGGCGACTGTAGCAGTAAATTTTCCGTATCTTCTCCACGGATAAGCCGATACGCGTAATTTCACCTTCTGTCCAATTTTTATTTCACCTGCTGATTCAGCACCTACCTGAAGTCGGACAACAGGCATCGCGTCACTAGGTATAACTACGGCCAAAACATCTCCGCGCGTTACATTATCCCCAATCATCTTATCTACCCCAGCCACTCTTCCATTTATGGGACTAGTGATTTTTATTCGTTCAACGACATCCAACTGTGCTAAGGATTGAGAAATTTGAGTAATTTCTTGATATACATCGTTTGTTTTTTCTTCTAATTTATGAGTTTTTATATCCATTTCAGTTTCAAGAGCGATGATATCAGCCTGCGTTTTGGTGATATTAACTAAAGTGTTTTGCATCTTTTCATCAGCCCGTAAGATTTCCTGCCGGGATTCATGAATCATCATTTCAGAAATGATCCCTTTTTTGCTGTGTTTTACAAATGAGTTGTATTTCTTCTGTGATTCGGTAAAAGCGTTTCGATTAATCAAAAGTAGTTCATGCAGTTGCTCCAACTCGTTTTTTTTATTAGCTATAGCGGTAGGTATTTTGATGAGAGCGCTTTCTCTTTCCTTCTCAAATAATACTAATTTTTCAGTAAGTAATTGTTTTTTTTCTGTCAGCGCAGCACGTTCCCTTTGAGAGATCAACCCTGATTCAGTCTTTATCTCATGCGAAACTACCATGATTTCCTGGCCTACGTTAACCTGTTGACCGTCAATGACTCCCAAACTCTCCGCTATACCATCCATCGGAGAAACGAGAGAAGATGCATTAGGATTAAAGATTACTCTTCCAGGAGCTTCTACATTAATCCCGTAAGATCCCCAAATGAGGCAGGAAAGCAACATTATGCCAGTCGCAGCACTTAGAATAAGGGGGAAAGTTGTTGATTGAGGGATATTAAGGGTATGCCTACCAATCCATGTGTTTTTACGATGAAAAATAGCTTCTTTACGAAATAATCCGTTCACCAGAAATCCTTAACTGTTATTAGTAATTAACAATCGGTTACTTCAATATCGATTACAAGTCTGTTAACCTCTTTACCGCTGATATTGATTGCTAAGAGGTTACAGACTCAAGGTGAACAATCGGCGAGGTTTATTTCTTCAACTGGAATTATCGTAAGATCCTGAGCCACACATACACTCAGAACTTTATTCATAATTCAGCAATTCCGATGTTTTTTGCGAGTTCATTTTCACTCAGGCCAAGTTCCACAAGGTAAGCAGCCCCCCGACCGAGTAATGCCGCCATTGTATCGCAATAAATCGTTTTATTGTTAAAGGCATTATCTCGCGAATACCTGTTTACAGGTTTTCCACCCGCACAAATTTTTTGCCAAATACATCCTTGGCAATCCACAGGTAAAGAGGATTCAATTTTGTGAAATTCGCGCATGGGTTGGCTGTTTACTATCTGAGCGTAAGTTGCATCTGCGATATTACCTATTGGTGTAAATATCTCTGAAACCGTTGAGCGCAAAGTATCATCAATGTAGATGTCACCAGTAGACGTAACAGTTATGGCTAAGGCTTCAAATCCTTCAGTCGGAGGCGTCACTCCCAATACTATATATTTCGATGATCCAGCCAGTCTAGTGAAGTAACTGGATAAAATTCTTACATCACAATTAGGATCACTTTGTTCAAACCAAGCATCGCAGACATCAATAAGAAAACGTTTAACTCCTTCTGTGTTGGTTGTATTTTCGTAATTGCTGTCAGGTAATAGAAAATCAAATCTTTTACACTGCATATCATGATAAAAGTGGTCAAAAAGTTCTTTACCACTGGCTTCGGGATCAATAACAGAAAGTATGGAGGGATAGTTAAGAATATTTCTTTCTTTCGCCGCTGTACACAATGCCTTATATCCGTTTAAGGTTGCCTCATATGAGCTACGCCCTTTGTGATCGATACGGTATTTGTCGTTTATGTGTTTCGGACCATCGATGGAAATGTTTACAGAAATATTAAACTTTTCAAAAATGGCAATCCATTCATTGTTGATCAAGGTTGCGTTAGTCTGTAATGCAAATCGCAACTCTGCCCCCTTGTAATCTCCAGAATTGAGCGTTTCACATAGGTAAATTAAACGCTCTTTCTTGAGCATCAATGGTTCACCGCCATGCAAATCAATTTGTATTACGTCTGGGTTAACATCTTCAGCAACCCTTTCTAAAAAACCTTTCAACCCTATTATAGTGTTGTGGGAAATAACTGGAGCACTGTTTAGTGCAATATCACTTCCCATATTAAACACATAACAATATGAACAGTTTAGATTACAGCGCTCGCTTATTTTGAGAATTACTTCTAAGTGATTTATTTTATTCATATTTAGCAAGCCATTAAGGAAGTTGGTAAAAACATGTTGTCATCGACCACACGTTGACGTAAAGATCCGCCTTCTATGAAGGCGGAATTAATTTCGCCCCAAAAGGACGTACTAATAAAATACCTAAAAATAAATCTCTACCAATTCTGATAATTTCAAATCTAAAGGCTAATAAAAGGCAGAGTCAAAACCTATTGCTGACCACCTCCACATAAGGTGGTCTTCAGTTAAGAATCAAAAGCTCTTTTTCCAATCAAGTTTGAACCATGTTTCAGCAGTAGATGCGCCACCACGAACAAAATCAAGTAATTCAGACGCTTTTTGACCTTTCTGATTTTTCAGGTTTGCAGAATTTTCATGAATAATTTTTTGTAATTCTTTCATATTAATATCCTAAAAAAGGTTGAGTAAGAGAAGATAAAAATGGAATTTAATATAACTTTAATTCCATTTTATTTCGCTGATCTACAGAAATGTTTTGTTAAAATTTATCCGTAATCAGCATGATCCAATGTATATTACCCAAAATTAAAGTCAACAATTTTTTTACAAAAAAATAACAGACATAACACATGTGAAATATAAACTAATTCATATAATTCAATTGGAACTATTAAGTTTTTAATTATAAATTAAATGTATTAAATATAGTATTTTATTGGTGATTGTTTTTTTAGGAAATAATATTGAGTTGTTTTTATATACTTAAATTTTAAGTATTCTTTAATTTTAATTTTTGGTAATGATTCCAATTTATTGTTAGCGGTTATCACAGCTATCCAATCACTACCCAAACTCAGAACTTCATGAGCAGTTAAAACTGTGCGGCCATTGGCCGCACACCACATAAAATGCTTCTTACATTTTTTAAGCTAATCTAAGCTCTTGAGCCAACTATTAGCAGGAGCAGCTCCGTCACGAACAGCATCTAGTAGTTCAAACATTTTCTGATCCTTATTATTTTTCAGGTTTGCAGAATTCTCATGAATAATTTTTTGTAATTCTTTCATATTCAAATCCTTAAATATATTGAAGTAGAGAAGATGATAATAGAATCTAACTATAAACACATTAATATAATTTAATTAACATTATCAACATTTAAAATTATAATCATAAGACAGATTGCACTCACATATGATATTTTTGCTTAAAGCCTATTGCTGACCACCTCCTTTTACTTTTTCAATTTATTAATAGCCGCCTCCCCACCTTTACCCCCTGCTTGCTTAGATTCGGTAGTTCCTCTTTGCATTGCTCCAGTTTCCAATGTTCCACCGACTTTAACACCTGCCCAGGATAACGCTCCCATCCAGACTGCGGGTAGTACTAAAAACATTGTTCCCATGACAAAGTTGATAATAATATCATCCGACGTATTTTGTATTCCCATCATATTCCAACGGCTATGTGTATCTGAACTATATAAAGCTTCGATCATCCAGCTATCCAACCAACGAGCTAATTCCCACCAGAACGTTAAGAAATTCAAGGCAAAGATCACAAATGTTAGTGTAATTGCTGTTTTAAAGTCGTAAGCTGAAAACATTAAAATCAACGGTAACATTACATATATAGCCATCAGTAATAAGCTTTGAACCATAGGCAGTGATTGCCGCATCGCGTCTAGTGCTGGAAATATTGCCAATGAACCCAAAGCTTGTCCTACCACAGATCCGACACGTGTTGCCGTATTTATTATAGTGAAATCAGCATTACCGCCATATCCCATAAACACAGAATCCCCCTGGGACACTTGTAAGCTAGCAGGGCTGACTAAACGGCGAATAACGGCTTCTTGAAATTCTTTTGAATCTTCATTTATTAGTCTCATCGCTGATTTAGCGCGCAACCACATCCCCGGATCAGCCTGTTCCATTACTAGTTTTCTAAGCCCAACTTTTTCATCTGACCACCACTGAGCGCATGTAGGATATCCTCCAGTTCCAGTATTAGAATAACCATCATCACGCTTAGAAACCCATGGAAAACCCTCTCTTGGAGTACGTGACTGTAAAGTTTGATAGGCTCCGTTTAAAAACGTTCGAGAACCTAGCCACTCCACATCTCTCAAAACACTTTCACTCGACTCCTTACCCTGGTCTTGACTCTTCCAGTCATATAATGCAAGTGAGTAACAGTCATTAGTAAAATCCTGTAATGCGGCTACTAATGAACCATTCTTTATATAACTATGCTGAACTTCAAAACGAACTTGGCGTAGATCCGGACGACACGGAATAGTTGCAACAGAAGCTTGAGTAATCCCCTTAGATAATTTATGGACCAACATCCACCATATTGGCGCTTTTGCCGTTTTATCGTCTAGGGATGAAATAGTGCCTTTAAAACCAGAATCTTCTGGTTTTGCTGCTGTCCATGTTCCACAATATTTGCTCCTACTTGAATCAATTTGCATAGTACTAAGACTAACGTTAAAAAGTGGAACACAACAAAACACCATTACGACGAAAGCACCATAAATTGCATTTTCAATCCGAACAATAGATAAAGTTCCTTTATTTCCTTCGTCCTCCCCTTCTTCACGTACTTTTAACCATATACCCGCCACTTTAAATAGTAGTGGAACAACAAAAAGCCCTGTACTGAGTAGTATGTTCCATAAACCATTATTAATTACCCAGCCCAATAAAGTCAGAAAATACTCAAGATAGTTATTTGTGGTCATAATTATTCTCCATTGTTATTGTTTATCCAAATAACCGCTTCACTGACCAGGGCGAACAACACGAACATTATCACTACACGTTTAAAAGGTTGTTGTGATTCTAAGGGTACTTTTCCTGATTTCCATAAATTCCATAAGAAAACGCCAATCAATGCATATACAACCACGCGCCATAATAGTGAAAAATAGCGCCAGCGATACATTAATTGATTAAAACCTCCGGCTAAATCAGGGTTTATTAAACTTAGGTGAGCAACAAAGAGCAATCCCATCATAAGAATAACAATGAAAACCATCCATTTTAAAAATATTTTAATTTTCATTTTCTATTTTCTTCCGTAGCAGAAATACCCAATGAATTTACTCGTTTATCTGTGTTATCGTGAGATTGAGTCTGTGGGTTAGCTAAAGTTCTTTGATGGTCGCGCTCAATAATAGTCAAAACAGTATTATTAGAAATTTCTCTTCGCAGTTCCATTTCGGTTTTTAGTGCATTGATTTCACGATCAAGAATATCAATCCGGCGATCACTCTCTTTAACAGCTTGTGATAAGTTAGCTGCATTAGGTTCTGATTGTCCGGTCATTAGCATCCTGCGCATAGTTAGCGCCAATTCAATTGTGTCTGACATAGCTAATTCGCCAGCTAAACGTTGTACTAGTGCACCGTTATCAGGATCTCTCCTTAATGACTGAATAACACCTCGTGTGACTATCAAGCTACCAGTTTTTAACTTAGATAGATTTTCAGTTGTAGGGGAAATATTGCCGTTGACTAGTTTTACTAATTGCTCTTGATTATCTTTAGCTGTCTTTTCAATCACTGGAGCAAAACCAGTTCCAGCGACGCTACTTCCAGGCTGATTTTCTGCTGTACCGTCTGCACATTGGCTAGTATCTGTACAAGTGCGAATTGATTGATCACCCAAAATTTTCACAACAGTTTGTGCGGCTTCTTCACTATTTTTAAATCTCTGACAGGCTCCCCCTGAGCACTGACCTGTAGAAATAGTTTGATCACTGTTGACTGGTAAGTGATTCATCATATTAAAGCCAGCTTTAGCCAGATCACGCGTTGGTTGGATAGCTTTTTGCCCTTTTCCTCCTTTTTTTTGCCCTCCAATCCAAGGAACTCCTGCTTCCCCTTTAGCGCTATTAAGCTGATTGTTTGTCTTGACGGCATCATTACTACCATTATTCACTAATGTTTTAGCTTCTTCCATAACCGCTGCTTGTGACCATTTGCTGTTATCAGAGAAATCCATCAATCGCTTGGACAAGTTCTGACAGTTAAATTGCGCTTTATCAAAAGCAACATTGGCCTGCAAAACTCCATTAGTCAGCATTTCGTACAATCCTGGGTTAGCTCGTTGAATAATTAACCCAGGAAGACTGGCTACAGCTCCTGTTGCTCCTTGAACAATCTCCCCCATCAAGTTTTTAAATCCATCAGTGATACCATTTAATTGGTTACTAATCGTAGTTTTTAAATCGAAGTTTCCACACATCAAATCATTGGACCATCCAATTCCCATTCCAACTCGCTGCATAGTACTTCGGCTAGGCGGTTGAGATAGAACAGTACCGCCACCAATCGTGTAGAACAATTTATCTGATACAGCACCACTCACATTTTTACCGTAACCTATTTTATTATCCTCCCAAGCAGAAGCAGAACCCGAAAGAAATAAAACACCTATAAGTACAGATTGCGAAATAATTCTCTTATTCATTTTTATTTTTTCCTTAAAAATTAGTACTACTCAGGAATTTTTGCCCACGACGTTTACAACAACTATATGGTTGCCAAAGTGCCCAAGCATAATTACCATTTTCTGCAACTGTTCCAGTTTTATCAGGAAAAACAGCACAGCTATTACTAAGTTGAGGTGATAATTTCTGCCACTTATGATTTTTAGTATTTTCTTGCACAGGATCAGGAGGCCAATAGCCAGGCTTTTTATTTGCTTTTAGAGGCGAATAAATATGGGACTGGCCTGTACGAGTTATGATATCGGCAACACGCTGAGCTACAACCGCAGCCGCTTTATAGTCGTCTTGTTGTGTAACAAAGCCGCTGCGAGGGTAAACATTTCCCCACATATTTCCCGTATATTGCGAACCAATTTCCCTTTTACCAAGAATGACGGATTCAGGGTAGAAAGTTTCAGGGATACCCGAACGCCACGGAAAGCTATCTAGCGTGCTAAGAAAATAAGGGTATAACGGCGTTGCTGCACCACTACAAGAATACCCAGGAATGCTCTTTCCAATTAAAGATGAACCAGGATGGCCAATCGCATCGGCATATTTAAAATGTAGATTAATTTTTCTCTTTGGTGTTTTCTGTTCGTTATGCCCACCTCCCGCAGATACACCAGACAATGCTCCTGTAATAGCGTTTTCCAAACCTCCAGAGGCTCCACTTACCATAGACATTTCTACCCATGGATTTCCGCTTGGTGAGTTGTATATGGATACAACAACTTCTGGAATAAAGTGTTCTACCTTTACTGAAGTTCTGACTTTGCACCCCCAGGGAGTACAGAACAGCCAATAGCAGATACCTTTTATTCGCCAACTAATACACGATGGAGATATAGAGCTGGCTATGATACTAGCACTATTAATACTAGCAGCAGCCAGCGGAATATTAATTGCTCCTAGTAGCATAGAAGCCACTAGGAGCTTCAATTTTTTCATTAATTATTCCTCCTACGATATGTATCTACCAAGATTTGAGCACGAGTAGCATCAGTACTGCCATACACAACATAGCGATCATCTATTACAATGGCTGGGTATTTTTTTATACCCAATTCCCAAGCACGGATAACTCCCTGGTATGCTATGACCATATCCTTTTCTTTTTCCCTCCATTCTGGCGATTGTAATAATTCAGTTATTAAAGAAGAGTTACTTGTATTTACAGAAATATTCATAGTGTTAAACCAGTTTTCTGAAAACATATCAGGAGCATCAAGCCAAACAACTTGAATATCGTTTCTAAAGTCGTTTCTACTTGGTGGGTTTTCATGATCGGTGTAAATGACAGTTGACGCTTGAGCTATTGATGTCAAAGCTATTACGATAAAAACAACCAGCATTTTCATTAGAATTGCCCTCAACTATTAAGTTGAAACAAGATTGCAATAACTTTCCAATAAAATCAGTAAATAATTCATAATCCAATAAATATAATTTTTTATTAAAAAAATAAATAATAATCAACTGGTTATAAGCAATGAATAAAGATACCCATTGCTTAATTTGTAGTTATTCAATTTGGTAGCTATTCATTTCATACCAAATTATTAAGATATTTTTCATATTATTCTTTATTTATCATGATATTAAATCCTTATCAGAATCGATACCTAACATTAAACAAACCGTTAATACCTTGTTTTTCTCCTATATAACCTGTGAATTTAAATTCGCCGCTAAAATTAGATTTTTCGCCGAAATCGACACCAATTGATGCAAACCCACTACCTCCTTTCGAAGATAAATCACTAACCTTCATTCCTTCAATAATTCCTTTTGATTTACCATCAAACTCATATTGGTAGCCTACTCCAGTATTTAAAGTAATATTTTCCGTAATCTTATTATGTAATAACACCCCTACTTTCATTTGATGAGAATTAATTGCATCAAATTTGATTTTTTCATGACCAAGTGCAGTTTTAATATTTACCATATCATGATTAATATGCGTATACTGATAATCACCATGAACAGTTAAACTTTTTTTACCACTAGCCTTAAATTTTTTATTAATTCCGACATGGGATCCAAAATATGATGAATCACTATTATATTGACTCATTATATTCTGATTTACTCCGAAGTCATGTGATTTGAAATCATAATTTAATTTCCCAACTCTCAATGAACCTGTGATTATCAGATCGTCAAAATTTTTTCTTTGCACTAATAATCCTGTACCTCGATAATTTACATTTCCTTTTCCTTTAATTATTGGTAAACGGCTTTGATTGTATGAAGTGTATGATGCATTTCCGGCCTCAAAAAATACTCCTAGTGAGGAATTTATTTTATCAGAATAAATAGCATTCCCAACTAAAAGATTAGCTGTTATTAGGTTCAGTTTTTTTCCTATATTAAAACGATTCTTGCCTGATTCAATTAACGCAAAAGGCTCTATGTTCATACCTTTTAATTTAACTTTTGTGACCAAACTATCATTAGCAACTAAAATTCCAGCATTTCTCCCAAACAAATAAGCTGTTGTTTGCGGATTTAACCCTAATTTTGATTCAGGTTTTTGCTCCGGCTCAGGCTGTGGTTCTAGCTCCGGCTCAGGTTGTGGTTCTGGCTCCGGCTCAGGTTGTGGTTCTGGCTTCGGCTCAGGTTGTGGTTCTGGCTCCGGCTTAAGTGGAATCACGTTAACAATGATAGATTCTTTGCCATTTTCTTTTTTTTGTTTTTCTAACCCAAATGTTAATAAAGTCGCTGTACCTAATGTTGTCTCTGAATTAACGAGTTTTACATCTCCTATTATATTACTCATTAGCGTAACTATACCGCCACCATTTACTAGCTTTGAGCCTTTATGAATACCGTCAACTGTTACTGTTGATTTATTCATATCGATAGTATCAATTGTGTTGAGTAAAACATCTTCATCTTTTACATTTTCATTTAGAAAAAATTTATAAACTTCAAATCCTGATACAGATTTCAACTTCAGTGGGTCTGCTCTAAAATTAAACACATTTCCTGTCAACCTATCTCTATCACCGAAGTTTCGACCAGCTAAAATTGTTGAACGCTCTGGAACATTAAACTCAATATGACCATCCACGGTTACGTTCACGCCATTTATGTCCTGAGAGTGAGATGTTTTGATACCTAAGATGTTTACGCTGGAGTTAAAAATGACATCTTTTAGATGCACGAAAACTGAGGTATAAGTAGGAGTTATGCTTGAAATTAAACCTGTAATATCTACTAAATTGTTAAAAATTGATTTTTCAATGCTTACTAAATTATTTTCATTATTACCTTTACTGGCTAAATTCATTGCCCCATAAATTCTGGCGTAACCATTAAAAATAGAATTTTTGATATTAATTTTATTATCAATTAAACTTGCACCACTTATGTTAGCAGCATAACCACCCAGAAATAGAGCATATTTATCAAATTGTGATTGATCAATATCAATCAAATTATTCCTCAAAAAGGCATTGTCTCTAGAACTTTCTCCACCATATGCCCCCCGTATCTCAACCTCGTTCATTAGATGGGAGTTTTTAACCGAAACAACAGAATTTTCTATTGTAGAATTAGCGCTTCCTTTAGTAAATGTTCCCGTTAAATCAGCGTTACCTCTAATTTTCACTCCATCTAAGAACACATTATTCTCTTTAGCGTACAGGCTGTTTCCAGAATGGATATAAGCCCCCGCTGAAGTTAGCTCTCCAATTTCGCCATTAGATATAAACACATTATTATTTCCAATGACATTATCACCATGCATTGCCACAGTATTTCCACCATACAATATGAAGTTTTTATCTGACACGACCTCCTGCATCATTAAATTATTATTACTCATGCCTTTTAGTTTAGTTTTTCGGGAGTAACCCGCCATAAATGTTCCATCCAAATCTTTTTCAACCACACAATTATTATTGTGCGTTCTTTCTATTTCAGAACCACACTCTACAGCTAATATCTCACCACTAAAAATAGCAGAGCTGATCAAAATAGAAAGCAATGTCCTTCTATTTTTCATAGAACAAGTTCACCTTACTGTTTAATTTAAAATATATAATTCCATGATGAACTGTATGGGGGTACGATTCACCATAGCCATTTTTGTAGACCTCTGAAACTCCTATAATTAACAAAAACACTCGATCACAGTCATAAAAACTGCTAATTTAAATAGCGTAGTTTTCATAGAATTAGTTCACCTTACTGTTTAATTTAATGATATGAAGCTACATGGTGAGTCGTATGGGGGTACGACTCACCGCTTTGCTATTCTTTCATCCGTTGATAGATCAACAGGATCAAATAGATTGCATCTGTTGTATCTGCTACATGAATAAACCATCTAGGATGCTTGTATTCTTCTGGCTTGGGCCAATAATGTTCGCCGGACACAGTTATCAAAAGGTTAACATCGTGCCCTTTTCCATCTTCTAAGTTAATTGAAATACAATTACTTTTTCCTATACGATGCGGGTGACAAGTCATCAAATATACATTTTTCAATCTCCGCCGTATTTCCGTTAATAAACGCCCCAAAGAGCGAACGTTTTCCTCAGATATAGAAGGGCATGACTGTGGTTGACAATCAAAGACAGAAAATAAATTGATATCAGAATCAGCTTTACACCTAGTCATGGGAACACGATATTTCAGAGTTAACATTCAGATATTACCTCACCAACACTACATTCACGAGATGGCAAACCGCGAGCTTTATCCAACTTTGCAGCAACTAAAAAAGCGGCTTCCAGTTCACTGCAATTGTGTTTCTTCATTAATTCCCTACGTTCTGCCTTTTCTTCTTTTTCTGTCATTCCCAGAGCCAAAAATAAGCTTGGCGGCACAACCCTAAATAGTGCTTCGACTTTTTTCGACAATACCACTCCTTCAGTATAACAACGTGGGAGTTTACTGGCGGAACGTAAGACAGCTTTTTGATCCTCACTCAATGTCTTAAATCGAGCGATATTCTCTATTTCTTTTTGTGGCATGGTGAGACAGACCCACCATTCCGCCATATTGAGCATCTTAGCGGCAATACTAGGGTAGTCTTCTAGGTTTTGAGTAGATAACCATAACCAAGCCCCTAATTTTCTCCACATTTTTACAACCTTAGTCATATATGGGGATAACAAAGGATTGGTAGTAAGAATATGGGCTTCATCAACGACGAAATTAATATCGCGTTCTAAATATTGATCTCGTTCTGCAATATTATTAATAGTATTAATTAACGATACCATTGTTAACGCCATCGCAGCTTCATACCCTTCACGAGCTAAATGAGCAAGGTCAATCAAGGTAATGTCAGCTTCTGGCCAAGCAACACCAGGCTGATTAAAAAGTTCGCCTTCAAATCCTTGGGTAAACAGGCTCATTGCTTCCGCCATCTCAGCAGCACGGGCACGACGGCGGTTATCACGGTTAACATCACTAGAAATTTCATTAAGAGCACTTTGCAAATCTTCAGCAAGCATTTGCCTTTTTTGCTCAAAGGTATTTTTCGCAGCCAATAAAATGGCTTCGCGGATCATTCCCCTGTCCGCTCTGGTTAACCGTTTTTCTTCGTCGGGTTCACCTCCTGTGATCATCATGCGGGCGGCAATCTCCATCTCCCCTAGAATATCGCGTTCTTCATTTTCTTCATCAGCATTAATATCTGGTAAATCTTCGAGTTCCAAAGAAGCAATATCTGCTTGTAGCAATTTATGCGCATCAGCAAATGGAGGTAAGCTCACTTTAGAGCCAGGCTTAACACTAATTTTATGAACACTAAGTCCCAGACTTTCAAAGTAGTCAGCCAGCAAACCGAAGCTATTTCCAGCTTCAGCAATAAATAATCTGGGGCGATGCACAGCTACCAACTGTGATAACACAGAACATAATGTTGCAGACTTTCCTGCACCTGTTGGGCCAAATAACAACAAATGAGCGTTTTGCGAACGATCATTTTTATTCTGCGGATCAAATGTCAGAACATCACCACCACGGTTAAAGAAGGAAAACCCAGGGTTTCCTGTGCCAGTTGAACGCCCTGTAATGGGTAACAACCCAGATAAATGTTGAACCCACGATAGACGGGTATACCAATGCTTTTTATCGAGTTGTGGATTAAAACACATCGGCAAGGCTCTTAAATACCCATTAAGCGGTGCAACATCATATTCTGGTTTAACCGGTTCTAATCCAGCCGTTAGTAAGGTGGATGTAATTTCAATACGTTTACGATTCAACTCCTCAATATTATTTGCCCGTAATAAAAAAGACAAAGAAGCTCTGTATAGTTTATGGCGCCTTCCTAAATATTCTTTGACTGTCTTTACATCTTCCCGGACACGCCCTGATTCAGTATTCTCACCAACTGCATTTTTTGCTAGTTTTGTAAATTTTTCTTCCAATGTATCTTGCGGTTGCACAACTATAGTAATAGAAACAACCGTTCCTTCTGGAAATAGATCCATTAATGTATTAATGTTTCTATCTCCACGCCGCTGTTCTCCAGTTAAAAGCCCAGGATTTGGTGCTTTCCTCAGGCGTTCGACGTTAACTACTCCATGTGCTTTATTATCAAACCACCAGACTCCGTTCGTAGTATCTGAACGGGGCGGGGTAAACCACAATGTTTCAGCGAAATCATTATGTACTTCTAGGTTGTTTGGTTTTTCATCCTGCTTACCCCAATATGCTCCCTCCCGATACAGTACCTGTTTATCTATCCAGTCAGGTTCTGGGTTAAAAAGACGCAGCAACCAATCATGAATTTGATAACCATTCTGACGAACACAAACAATACCTGCATTTCCCAAGGCGCTGCTTAAACGATCACATGTTTGGTTCAACATGCCTATTGGTGGCATCGGGTCGCGGGGATTTTTTCCTAACCAACGATAAATTACCATACGAGTACGGCGTTGCTGTCCGCGCCATGGTTGCCCTGTTACTAACGTATCATCGAAAAGCCCCTCTGGACGTGCAATACCCTGTAAGTGGTTTTCAGTTTCACACAACCACGCTTCAGTAAATTTCGTACCTTGAGCCGCAGGGCGAACATAATTGCGTAGCCTATTCAAATAGGCTGTTACATTACTTTCATCTTGGCAAAAAAACTGAACAATCCAAGGATTTTCATCATACTCTTCAAGGCTATCCTGCAACGCGTCTTCAACAGTATCCCTTATTTCTTCCAGACGACTTTCTGGTCGCCCTTCTGTTGGTGCTGGCTCTATTGCATATACGGCTCCTACTGAAATACCGTCATCCAATAACAAACATTGCTCATCATCTAGATATTCAGCCCATGGCAAGTAATCAATAATTGATGGATTGGCGTGATAAAGTTTTTTCTCATCTGGTAACGTCATTTTTTTTGGTCGTTTTAATGGCTGGCGTTCTTCAATATTAGAATCATCTTGAACTGGCTGTATTTTTATTGATGGCTTTTCTTTTTTACTGAAAAATTTCATCATAGCGTTTCTACCCTTTCACCTGGCATTGCATACTGCACTTGTTGGTAAAACGAAAATACAGTGCTATACCCTGGTACGGGTAAATTCCCTTGAGATAGGTGAGGGAAAACATACATAACCATATCTGGATTAGGTAAGCGGGGGAATTGCTGACTGATTTCAGTTTCCTGTGTACGAGAATAAGTGTCAGGCAGCATCATTTTATTTTCTTGTCCATACATCTCCAAAGGCCGTAGCTGAGTATTTCGAGCTTGTTGTATCAGTTGTCCACTCGATGCCTTTATACCAGCTTTACCCTGCCAGATTTCTATCATGTTATGTTCGCCAGCAGGCATCAATTTCTCTTTAGAAGTAACGCACCCCATTAGAAGTGTTGAGGCAAAGAAAAGAACAGTAAATGTTTTTAATTTCATGTGTTTTCTCCTTAATCCAATTCACTTTCCATATCACCAGCTAAGCTGAATTCATAATTTACCTTGCGCCCTTTGCCTTCATAATCAATCGGGATTTGACGGGTAATATGCACAGCAACTGTTTTACCTGGCGGAACGTAAACGGCATCAAACGTTTGCCCATAACGAGATTTCACCCAGTCAGCGACATCCTTAAAACCTCCGCCAATCGCTTTTCCTAAAGCTGCTTGTCCTGCGTCTCCTGTAAGCGCTGACGTTATTCCGCCACTACTATTAGTTTGATTTGTAAATTGGTTCTGCGAAAAAGCATCTCCGGCAGAGGCTGCTGCTGTTAAAGCAAACAGCGTCGGTAAATATGTACCCGCGTTAGTCTTGCGCTCACCGCTGATACACGGAATACCGCTCTCATCAGAAAGCCAACCAATCGCACCACCATTATTGCGCCCACTGTTATTACTGCCATCAGTGCGGTTGCTGGGCTGTGGAACAGTGCGAACAGTTCCATCAGCAAAAACAAACGTAATTGATGTAATATCTCCACGAACACAGGAAAGTGTCCAATCTCCGGTAGCTGTCCCACTTATCACAGCACCTTCTACATCTGGTAAATCAATTCCATTAGCAGTTAAATTATCTTTACCAACGACCACCTTGAATGGATATGGATCAGTTACTTTTCCATCTATTGGAACCCTGCCGAGTAATGCAGTCATTGCTTGGCTTCCGACTAGTGTAGAATTTTCTGGTAATGTATAAGCAGGTTCAACACCCTCATCAATAGTTCTTTGATTTTTAGCTGTCCTATCTAATTCAGCTTTTTGACGAGTAATTTCATTGTCTTCTAAAAATGACATAGGATAAGTGGGTTTGGCTGGATAACCACTTGTATTATTACTTGGGTCTACTGGTTGAGCGTCCTGGGGGTCTACCCAAAGAACACCTCCTTTATAAGACACAGAAGACTCTCTTTGTTGGTCTAATCCCAAACCAATTGGAATATCACTTGATGAATTTGTAGATTTATTGCCTAAATTGAATGAGTCCCCTAAATTTTCCAATCGTGCCATTAAAGTTTGCTGTTCTGTCTGTAATGCTCGCTGCTTTCTATCAGCTTCTTCACGAACTTCAATAACCGCAGCATTAATTTGGCCTGATATATCTTGGCTCTTTGTCCGTAAATGTTCATTTTCTGCGACTAATTTTTGATTCTGTTCATCTAAAATATTTTGCTTATCACGGACTTTTTTCAACGTGCCAACCAACGTACGTAAAGTATCTTCTGGAGTATCACCTTCAATACCCAATGCTTTCAGTTCATCAGCATCTAAATTTTTCAGCGACTGATCTATATTCTCTGTAGATGATGTTGGCTTATCTGCCCCACAGCTCTTAATGCCGATGAGGATAGCAACCACCAAAACAGATGGAACTAGCACTTTTACTAAAGTATTAGATTTAACTTTCATCGCTGGCTCCTTTTGTTTTATTTTTAGATACTTTTTTCGACAAAACAGGTTCAGCAATGAAGGAATTCTCTGGCTTTCCTTTCATCACCAGATACAAAGCTGTTGTATCTTCAGGTGTACCAGTTGGCCCTAACCATTGATGCTGAAATGTAGCTGTCAGAAATTGACCTTGTAACATACGAGGATCAAGCACGACTTTTTCGGTAGTCAGGTTAGTGAGTTTCAATGCAACGACAGTTACACCATTAGCACGCCACCCAGCTAATGGTATTACTTGAATACGAGCACTTGGGTACAATGTCGTAATACATTTAGACAACGATAACGGTATAGATTGGACACCAGGGACAGCTTCAACGGTCCGTAATGGTGCATATAAATTCTGTGCCGCATAGCGTGTTAGTAGCGCTGGGAGTGGAGCACTATAGGAAGCCTTCTGTTTTTTCTTATTTTGGGCATTGGTATTACTCGGACTCTGATTGTTATCTCTTGAAGAACGCTGCTGTGTTACTTCTCCTGAATAAACAAGCCTAATTGGTTCCAGTGTTCCTTTATTAGGTTTAGTAGTTACATCTAATAGAATAATTTCACCGTTTTGCACATCTTGTAATTGCAAACGAGTCGTTTGAAATTCTCCCTCTGCTTTCAAATACACAGTTCCGCCAGTACTTTGAACACGCAATTTACCATTCAGCTCAGGTGGAAAACCGACACGAACATTTTTTTCGACAAAAATAATTCGTTCCACTCCAACGTTAAGGTGAACTGGTAACGGAATACGCTCCCACTTCACAAGCTCTACCGCATTCGCTGTAGTAGACACCACTAATGAAATTGCAGGTAAAATTAATGATAAAATCAGAAGTGCCGATGAAGAGTAACATTTCATTTATTTATTCCTCTTAGCGTCTTGGGCTTCAGAAATAGCTTCTAAACGCTGCGGTATTCCATCATAACAATCTAAAGCCAATCCAAATGGGTTCGACTCTTGATCTCCTTCCCAACGAGTTACTTTAATCGGGTAACGTACAACTGCACGTTTAACTGGCTCTGCATGATAATATTCATCAACAACAACATCTAATTGAACTATCCAATTATCTCTATTTACAATAGAGACTTTATTTTCACTATATCCACGACCAGGAATTTCATATATAACCCTAACTCTATCTCTTAACTCTCCAATATCAGTACGATATTGTGCTTCTTTTTGAAAGAAAGCCTTACATGATGGAGTTAAATAAGGTGATAGCATTTCAATTTTTTTAGGGAAATCCGTCTCCCCATCCTTAGCCCAGGCATTAATTTGTTGGAAAATATAAAAAGTAAAAGCATATACTGTTGAATCAGGAATTTCCCACCATGCGCGAGTACTCCCCGCCCGTAAATCTGGAGGGTTATGAATAGTCAAGTTACGAGGGGCACTGAACCACCCTCCAAATGCCACGAAAAGGAGTAAAATCAACACACAACAAATAACACGTAAAGTTAAAATATGTTGATCACGATTTAATAAGGCATGACGAAACTGACTCATAATTTACATTCCTTTTATTTTGTTCGACGTAATGACCATGCCTGATCATGGACAATTAAGTTAGTAGCATCTCCCATTCCCCATTTCCTTTTAATCAAAGCTAATTGACGATAAATATAGTTTTCTGGTTTTCCTCTTTTAAGGCGAGTTAGATATCTTCCACCAAAAAAAACCACTAATAAAGGTATAATTAAAATGAAGGTTGGGATAATTACCCAACCTACTAAAGGAACGAAAAATAAACTAATTACAAAACCCACAACTGAGCCAAACAATGCAGCCAAGCCCAATTCAGGCATAGTAAGACCCCGATAAACAACTGGTTCAGAATTTAATCTATCCGGCATAAATTGTATGGTCTGCATTTCGATCTTTTCTCTATTAAAAAATAACGCTTGCTGATTTTGTAATAAGCCAGATAACAAGCACAAGCAAAATAACACCAACTACCAAAATACCTGCAAATTTACCCCATCCAGCTTTTTCATCACGAACTTCCTGAAATGTCTTTAATGCTGCGCCAGCAACAACAACAAATGCACTTGCCGTTACAACTAACCCTAATAAAACGATCCCATCATTAAAGTATCCAGTTAAATCTCCCAAAAAGCCACCTTTACTACCTGATGTTGGAGGCTCAACTTTTGGCAAAGCTGCTAAACCAGGCGTAGTAACGCCCATTGCTCCCCAAAATATCAATGCCCACGTTACAGAACGTTGTTTAACCCGGTTAAGTACCTTTTTTATTTCCATAAAGTTTTCTCTCACTAATTAATAAACATCCAAATACAAATCAATATAAGAAAAACTGCCCTGATACAAAATTGAGTTAGAACAACCTCACGAACTTTCTCATTAGCCCAACCTTTATATACATCCACCATTCCCCATGCAGCCCATATAAACAGAAGCGCAATTAAAAGACCGATACAAAAAATTTCAAGTGAAAATGGCTCTATACCTCCCCCGCTTCCCGCTTTAAAAGCTTGTTCCTGGACGCTATCCATCGCCATTAACGTTGTTCCTTACGGTAGTCACCGCTAATTTGATATTGCGATTGAATAGGAATGATAGGTTGTGCTCTTGACGGTTCTAAATACCTACTAATTCCTTGGCGAATAATTTCAATGTCTTTAGAGGCTTTTAAATAATCAAAATAAAAACGACGACTGACGTCTTGATTTGCTAAAGTTCTAGCACGCTCAAGACTCGCTTGGATTTGTTTAAGTTGTTTCATCGTTAATGCCAACTCATCTTTTTCTGCCGCCCATGCAGAATTAGCAAAAAAAGAACTTAGAGTTAATATTAACGTAATTGGTGCTGGAGAAAACAAACGCATATTCATAACCTCTTAGCGAATTACCTTTGCGTTTAGGATAAATTTTTTAAAAATAAATTCAGCAATAAACTCTTATTAGAAAAAATAAAAAATTGAATTTTTCTATCATAGAATAAACGTAGCCTGGTAGTAGGCTACGTTTACTCAATATGGGTCGGTGATTGTTATAAGCGGAGGTAGTTATAGTGGGAAAATCGCCAAATTCACCAAGGTAACGTAATTGATTTTCTTATTTTTTATAAAGTTATCAACGAGTATAAAATCCATCACAGGTACGGAAGAAATCTATAATCAGGTTTTTCAGATCAATCCGATGTGTAAGCATAAGCCTTCCACTTCCCAATTTATCCAATAACGTACATGCCTCAATTAAGTCAGCAATTTTTCGTGCTATTTCTGCGCTACCTTCTGCGGAATCACAAAAATGCCGATTATCAATGAACTGTTCCATTTCTTGGATATCCAGAATTTCATACCAAACACCGTTTGGTAGTCCTATTGTTAATTGGTTGGTTTTTTTATCTACTAATGATACGGCCACAATAATCCTCCCGCCGCAAGAGCTATAGCGTAAATGTAATTCATTTGTACTTATTTAGTAGCTAACTTTTTATGCCTATTGTATATAGTCTGCCTACTCACATCGTACCGCCTAGCTATGTCACCTATCGTAAATACTTCTGATGCAACTAATACATCGATTTCTTTGATTTGATCCGCTGACAAGGAAGGTGGTCTTCCTCCAATTCTTCCTCTTGCTCGCGCAGCGGCTAAACCTGATAGAGTCCGTTCTCTGTTACGATTGTGCTCAAAATTAGAAAAAATAGCTATCAATTGTAAATATAACTCGCCAGCAAATGAACTGGTATCAATGTTCTCTTTCAGGCTTTCAAAATTAATTTCACGTAATTGCAAATCTTCCATTAAGTTGACTAAATCGCGTAAGCTTCCCCCTAACCGATCTAATGCCCAAACTACCAGTGTATCACCAGTGCGTAATGCTCTTAGGCAGTTATCTAGTTCAGGGGTTCCCGATTTTCGCCTACGTTCACCACCTCGCGAAACCTGTTCTTGATATACTTGTTCACAGCCTGCTTCATATAACGCATCAATTTGATGCGCCAAATCCTGTTCTACTGTTGACTTCCGAGCGTACCCTATACGCATACTTTCCTCTTAGTTATACACCTTTATTAGACATAGATAATTTTACAGGTTTTTTGACATTTTTCCTGAAGAAGAAGTCCCAAACTAAAAAAGTTTGAAGCATGTCAAAAAAATCATGGTTTTTTTGACATTTTAGAATAAAGCATTTTGCTTTATCATGTTTTTTACTTTATCATGTGTTTTGCATGATAAAGAAAACTAACTATAGGAGATAGCAACAGGTACAAAAATGCAGTCTATTCATTGAATATTTTGATATTATGTAGACTGTATTATAAATTAGCTGAACTAAAATGTTCATCAAAAGAGTACATTATGGAAGTTTATAGCCTAGAAGATTATATAAAAGTTTATTACCAAGGAGTAAAAGCAGAGTTCGCACGTAAACAGGGGGTATCACCCCAACAAGTTAGCCAATGGATTAAACAAGGTTTTATAGTAACAAAAGATCATAAATTGTATTCTTGGCGCAGGGATTTAATAAAGCCACTAAACAATAACAATTAAAAATAAATTACTTTAGGGAGTTTTTATAGAAAAAAAACAAGTAGTGAAATGATGAGTTGTACCCCCATACGGCTCATCGTGTAGTTTCATGTTATTAAATAAAAAACCGAACAACAGTAAGGTGAATAACTTATGAAAACTAGGCTATTTAAATTAGCAGCTTTTAAGGCTGCACTCATTTCATCTTTATTAGTAAATTCAGTATTAGCTAATTCTGGCACTGTTCAATTTTCAGGTGAAATTGTGTCCCCTCCTTGTGTAGTGCATACCAAAGATGAAAAAGCTGAAGTGCGTTGCTTTATTGAGAATAAAGAAACAATAAAAGCAGTAAACCCTCAAACATTAAAAGGAGTATTGAAAACTAATCAAAGCAATATTTCCGTTAACCGCCTAAGTAAAAATGTAGCAATTTTAATTATTACGCATCATTAGATGGCTGCATAATACGGAGGTTTTTTATTACCTGAATATAGGAAAAACAATAATGAGTGAGAAAATAAAAGTAGTAATTTCAGCGGAAGCTCGCGTTCATTTTAGAAAAATCGTCGAAATGGATGTAACTGACTACGATAAATATTGGGAGCTATTGGATTCTAATAAGCGGAACAGTGAAATTGATAGTGAGTTAGCTGGAATAGTATATAAATATGGTTTTGATACGCACGCTGACCGCATTGAGGACAATGACGAATTAGGAGAAATTCAATTCGATGCTGTGGATGAATAACAGGAGGGCTTATGGAGTTGGTTAAATGTTTCGATAGGTTGCCTGCCTGACTGATTTAGATACACCAGCTTTTGGCGGGCAAAGGGACGTCATGTCCGTGGGTGACTGACGAAGAGCAAATGATTTTAAAAACCGTGAATAAAATGAAAATAAAAGGAAATTTAAAAAATTGTCCTAAGTGTGAAAGTACAGCGGGTTTTTATGTGTTAGTAAAAATAGTTCGACACTCATCAGACCATTTTAATTTTGATGGGGAATATTTAGATAACACTAAGATTTGGGACACCATTAAAACAACACAAGAAAAAATAGCATATTGTAATCAATGTAACTGCAAAATAGGTATAGCTAGATCTTAATAGGGGGGTAAAATAAGTATCGAGAAATTAGCTGAGTTCCAAAAAACCAAACCTGTAGCCTACATGGTATTTGATGAAAAATATAGCGAAGTTCTTGCATATAGAACATGTGAACAATTGGCAAATAAA
Source organism: Xenorhabdus griffiniae (assembly GCF_015163655.1). Classification (GTDB taxonomy): domain Bacteria; phylum Pseudomonadota; class Gammaproteobacteria; order Enterobacterales; family Enterobacteriaceae; genus Xenorhabdus; species Xenorhabdus griffiniae. The sequence goes on from NZ_JADEUF010000001.1 coordinate 114,804, forward strand.
GCGGCTGAAACTTATAACTTATCACCAGGATATTGCTGCAAAGTTATCCCACTGTACAGCTATCCAGGAAAATAAATAGGACAGAAAAATGATGAATACCACATTTAATATAAATAAAAAAGAAGCTGAAAAATACCTTAAAGTAAAACCAGAATTTTTTAATATTGAACAGTTAAGAGATTGGGTGACAGATATCGTTGCATTAAATCTTCAAAAAATAAAGTTTCCAGAATCCGGGATTACAGTGAACATCACTGAGCTGTATCTAAATCAAAATCAAATTGATGTAACCAGAGAGGAAGCCGAAAAATACCTTGAAATAAGACCTAATTTTTTTAGCGTTGAACAACTAAAGGATTGGATAACAGATAGCATCGTACTAGTCCTTCAAAAGGTAAAATTTCCAGAATCAGAAATTACAGTAAACATCATTGAGTGACATAATAAAAGAGACGGCGGGGATGCACCCCCGCCGTAATGATAAAACCATATTTTATTATGGAGACTAAAAATGCCACATAGTTATTGTATCAGTAAAAAAGCATATCACCAACAACCCACTAATCTAGATAACCCACGACTATCTGATTTACCATTATTAAGTGTTGAACAGTACGAGGAAATCATCTTTAAAAGACCGATGATGATTGATGGTATAGCCAACATGATGAATTTAGCTATGGTATACCAAAAATGCAACAAACGTTTTATCACTAATGACAATTTTGTTTCGGGGGGAAACACGGTATAAAAGAGTAAAAGAACTGACGCGCCTAACGGCTTGTCTGCTGACTCAGGCAGGCAAAAACAAGTTTTACCTGCCTGAGTCCAGCTCGATCTAACTACAAATACTTTTTAAATGATGCCGTCATCACTGTAACCGCCGTCCCTAACAAAATTGCGGCTGGTAACAGCAATAAATTGGGATATACCGCAGAAGGCCAGGACAGATAAGTCATACATGGCACATAAAAAGCAGGTTTCACAAAACGCTTAGCGTGATGATAAACAAAACTCGATTCATACCCCGCCCCGTAACGCCGTAGATCCCGCCGACCCAGCCCTTCAACCATAGCAACTAAAAGTACCAGAATAAACAAAGGAATGGACAAAACTAAGATGGTGACTCTAATCAGGAAAGTGACGGTAACAAAAACTGATGCCAGAAGATAAGATTTAAGTATTTCAAATGCCTTTTGGCTCCAACCGGTTAACTCCCTAACGATTCCATTATTGCTTGTTGCTTGTTCCTGGTAAACGCTTTGGAACCAAGCCATAATTCCACTATCTACAAATAGCCATGTATAAACAGACTCAATACCGTAGCTAAGAGTTTGTGAGGGGGAAGACATGAATAAGCTACGAGTAAACTCTGATGATAAATACCCACCTTCAGTTAGCATAACTTGCCGACTATGTTCAGCGCCTTGTTCTGACCAAAAAAAAGCGATTCCTATCCACTCAATAATGCAGCTAAAGAGTAATGATGCTAGCAGCATGCCAATCAGATTCAGAGGAAAGTGCCATAGCACTTTAGCAAATACACCTGGTTCCTTTACTGGGCGGGAAGATTCTGAAACACTAGGCTTTACCTGTTGATGCTGAGCCATTTCCCTCTCCTTCATCATCTTCTGATAACTGAATGGTTACTTCTTCCTGCATATCATTAGATATTCCACTTGCAGACCACCAAGAATCACCTGTGCGATAATTCTTACGCATATACTCTTCTATCTTTTTCAGGTTCTCCGGCATTAATACATCATCTTTACCATCAGGAAGAGGCATTCTAATTTTCCATAATTTTCCCCCCTCCAATAATGCGAACGCTTGCCCTTTCGGTAACCTGATGATATCGGCTGGAGTTAATACGGGTTTAGCCACCATACTCACCCTATCTTGTGTATTAGATGTAAAATCGCTTCCTTGCCCTGGATTAGAAATATCAGTAATACCTGATACCAATGTCTTAGTGTATACATCAACTTCTGGCAACTGCTCAGTAAGCAATTCAGCCGTGGCCTTTTCCCTGACTCGCAACATGATTAGTGTATTGAAGTTCCCAGTTACCTGAGCTGATTTTGCCGCGTTCCCAAGGCGGGCTTCTATATCAGACCATGTTTGTGTATATGCTGTAACCTCAATACCAGCACCACCGCTTTTATTCAATAATGGAATAAACTCATCGCCCATTAATTCGTTGAATTCGTCACAATGTAAGCTAATAGGTAATTTTTTTATCTTATCGCCGTCGGGTAAACCGTCATGTACTCCAAATTTATATATGTGCCCAGCATATGAGACAAGATCCGCAAACATTGAATTGCCTACTGCCGCCGCCACTTCAGCATCAGACAAAGCATCAAGCCCGATATAAACGATGCCTTGTTTTCTGATAACCTGTTGCCAATCAAACATTGGACGAGGATCACTCATATCATCATAATCTGGTGATAAAAGTGCAGCAGTTTTTCCCGTTGTTAGCTTTTCTAGCAAAGGCAGAAGAGAAGCTACGATCTTATCAAAATAAGTACGGTCATAGCGTATAGCACTGCGTAAACCGTCCAGAATGGGATCATATAATTTTTTTCCCTCTTCTGAAGTTAAGGCCAATTCAATAGCCCAGATAGCTACACCAGTTGGATCACTCTGCATGTGGCGAGGAATATCATTTTCTGTCAATACATTCTTCGCATTTTCTATTTGCGCAAACAAAGCAGGCAATCTTTCTTCAATGATTTTTAATGAATAAGTTTGATAAAGTTCGCCAATGTTAGTGACATAACGCAAAATCAATCCGTAATCAGGGCGTTGTCCTAGTGCAACCAGTGCCCTAGCAACAATATTCACAAATCTCCATGCAAATGCACGAAACGCCGCACTGTTACCTTCCCCTGATAACTGCCCCGCAACCCTACTTGCTACCTCTGAAACACGTCCAAATCGCCCTACGGCATTGTAACGGGCGCTAATATCAGGCCAACCCAAATGAAAAATATAAAGTTCTTCACTGCGCCCAGCACGGTGAGCTTCAGCCCATACACGTTTTAAAAGATCCGCGTCTCCTTTTGGATCGAATACAATAGTAACATTGCCACGTCTAATATCTTGTGTAATCAACAACTCTGCTAGTCTTGTTTTACCAACACGAGTCGTCCCCAATATCAAAGCATGGCCTACACGTTCGCGTAAATCCATAGAAACATTAGTTTCATCTGGTTCTATACCGTGTAAAACCGGATTACCACCGACTGGCGGTAATGGGCGAACCGGGTTAAGTATGCTATCCGACTGTAATAAGCGACAAATACGCGGGTAACGAAATTCGAAACGTTGTTCAAATTTTCGTGCTAATTGGTAATGTTTCGGCGGTTGAATGTAATGTTCAACTTCAGGGCGCTGTGTCTCTAATAACCTCTGTGTGTGTTTTTGTAGCCATATAAAGCCCTTACCTAAAAACAGTCTTTGATTACTAATTGGGATTTGGTTTGATGACATAATATATAGCGGTAACCTGCGTAAGTTACACCTATAGCGTAAAACTCGCCATCCTTGATGGGCACGGATAGTAGCAAAACAGGCAAATGCTCCTGCTGTTACATAACTAACTGACGGAGCCAGCGCCACAGCCCAGGGAGCAACTACACAAACATAAGCAGCCCCCATCGCTGCAATAGCTGAATTAAATTCGACGGCCGGACGTAATAGTGCCTCAATAACATAACGATCACTCATAAAATGAAATCCCCAGACAGTAAATTTAACAACCGCTTTCCACTGATAATATAGATTGGGTAATTAATGCTGTAATAAATACTTTTTCCCCCAGTTCTCCCTGCATGAATAAATAAGCCTCCACAGTTCATTTGTTGCAAAATTTCGCCGAATTCTTCAATGTGTTTAGGATTAATCGCCTGACTATATCTTTTAGCTTGAATAAGAAAGCACTTGCCTTTTATCCAAACTTTCCCATCTATTTCTCCACCTCCGCTATAGCTTTTATTACGCTTAACTTTAAAACCCTGCTTCTTAAATGCCAGTAATAACAACTCTTCAAATACATAAGGATTAATTTGTCGTAAATACTTTAATCGACTTCCGTCATTTCTAAGACTTGGTAGCTTTTTCAAAACCTTCTCTGCTGTTTTATAATAGCTACGATGTCTGGTTGATTTTTTAGAAAAAAAATGTTCAGTAACATGGTTAATAATCAAAACAACACAAATAAATAAAATACCCAGCAATAAGAAAAACAACGAGTTTTCAACCACCGCCGCATGTAAAGGAGTCGGAATCATTATGGAACCTGCTGAGTTAGCCCCGTTTCAGTGATCAATACAGGGTAATGTGTTAGTTGCAATCGAATGGCTAAATCACTACCGGATATAGGGGAAATTACACCTTCTTTATAAAGGTGTTTTAACTTATAAAAAGAATCAGCGTTATCAACGTTGACTACCATCCCCACCGCATTTAATGCCTGTAATTTATCAGCATTCTGGCTCAACCAAGTTAGAGATAGTTCATCATCACCAACCAGAAATAATGCTCCTATTCCTGGTAAATTTAAAAGCCGATTTTGTACTATCCCAGGAACCATTTCAGGTGTTTTTATTGGCAAAACCATCTCAAATGACGGTAATTCTGGAACAGCCTTATTAAGGGGTGACTCGCTCCATTCATTTAGTTCATTATTTATCGCATCAAAATAATAGGAAGTACTGTCCCCTCCAAAATCAGCAACTACTTCCAACTCTGATAAGGCTGTGAAACTTATTGCATACAGTAATAAAGCAGAAATTAATTTAAGTTTCATTGTGTTACCTTTGGTTCGATCCATACCACTTCGGCCATTACCGGAGCTAATGAAGATAATTTTTTCTTCACCCCAGACTTATACCTATCAGCTGGGGCGCCACCTTTAGGATGGTGATAACAACCAGCCGCTTCTACCCAGCTTCCTGGATTAAGTTCATAACAAAAACGTAATATACGGGCTGCTACATGGAGGTTGGTATAAGGATCAAATGCTTCCCATGTAGAAGAAAAATGGTGTCCATTCCAACCCCAATTAACTTGTGCAATTCCAATATCAATTCTTTTCATAGAGTGTGTTTTAGAAAAAGTTTTTAATGCTTGCCATGCTGCTAAACGGGTTTCATAGCGATACCCCTTACCTGCTACATTAATCGTCCATGGCCATGGCCTCACTCCTTGAGGTAATTTGTAAGAAGACTCAGCTAAAGCCAGTGAATACAACATTTCGGGTGGTACTCCTTCAGTCTGAGCTACTTGGCGATAGCCTAGGGGTACTTCCTGCTGATTTGCCGTGCAGCACGAGGATATAAACAACACCCCATAGAACCATAGGTGTTTCATAATATTCCCTCATTAAAATGCTGCGACTTGCCAGCCACCATTAGAATTTTGCTGTAAAACAATTGGCATTCGCATTTCGCCGTATTTCATCCAACGCCCTTCATCATGATTTAATGTAATTTCTTTTGCTTTCACTCGTTCAATAGGAATTTTTTTTGCATTCGCCCATTCTCGAATACGGCTATCGTCACCTCTGCTATCAACAACATAAATATCAACAGGGCGCCTCTCTGCTAGAATAGCAGCTAACCGAGCATCACATTGTGTACAATCATCTATACGAACAAATAGCGCTAATCTTCCTTGTGTATCATTCGCAATACCCGCAGGGCTTCCTAAATTAACAGGCAAAATGCTAGGGTATAAACGTTTCCAAGCAGCATCCACTTCACGTTGAAAGCGCAGTTCTTTTTCAACACGCAGATATTCTTGCTGAACCCATAGCTCAGCCAAACGCTTACGTTCTGCATCGCTTTGTGCTTCAATGCCTAAAACAGTTATCGGATCTAACCCTGGTGATTGAATTCCCCTACGACCTTTCATTATTCCCTGATAACGAGTGTAATCTTCTGTATTGAGTCCCCAATCTTTTCCGACGTTCTGTGATTTTAATTGGCTCAACACTTCTTTCAGGACGTTCTCCGTAGACGTTGATACAGAATCATTTTTCTCTGCCACTGCACAAGGAACAATCCCTAATAGGAAAACCGTTAGTGCAATATTTTTCATTTTCATGTGGTTACCTTATTTAGCAGGTAGTATTAGTGAACGTCCTTTCGAAGTAAATTTAGCACTTTCACCAGACATATGAATCAATTTCCAGCCTTGAACTTCTTCACCAATATCAATTAACTGGAGCTGTGACAGGGACGTAACATTATTAGGAACAACAACAGCAAATGCGTTTCCACCTCTGTACTCGATGCCAGAAAAAGTAAAGGGCACCTGTGACTGAGATAATTGGCGAGGTTTATCACTGGTACTTTTATAAACAGGTCTTATTGTTTTTTTGGCCTCTGAAATACCAGATAACTTCTCTTTCAAAACTTCTAATTGTTTTTCATATTTTTTCTGACTACTCTCCAATAAAGACAACAAACTTTCCATTTCCTGAAAACGGACCTCCCAATTTTTGGAACGAGAATTAACCTCTTCTATTTTTTCGCTTAAAAATGAGAGTGTTTTGCTTTGTTTATTAATACGCTCTTCCAAAGCCAAAAGTTGATTCTCCCACTGTTTCTTAAACTGAGAAAATTCACCTTCATTGATCAATTTCTGCTGATTTAACTCTAAAGATTTAAGGCGGACATCAACCTCAGACATTTTTCCATTCATATTTGAATCTTTTTTAACAAACATCAACACAATAAAAACAACAAATAAAACTAATACCAAGCATAAAATGGTTTTCTTTATTGGAATACTCATTTTTCTAACCATCCCCCTTTATTTTCTCTTTTTTCAAAAGTCTGTTTAATATCAACTAAAGGAGTAGAATTAGATGGTGCAGTATCGGCTACTTGCCATTGATATTTGGGTCTTAAACTGTGACATACAACACGCTGAACATCATCTACGTCTAATTTCCAAGCAGCTCCAGCCAACAGTTGCAATGCAACATTCAATTGCACTGGTCCTAATTGATAATGGGGAGCTGGCAAAGATTGTTGATAAAGCGTGTTAACTTGCCCACTTACACTACACAAGCGATACCCTGATTGTCGTAAAGCATAACGCATTGCCTCACCAACAGTAACAGTCGGTTTTAGTGAGTTTGGCATCCTCAATTGAACCACTTGTTTTAGCGGATAACGTTGTGCTATTTCTGGGGAGGTATCAACTAACAAATAACGATCATAGCGAACTACTTCGGGAGAGGATTGGTAAATATCAGGAAATTCAGAGGATACGTTATCTAAGGAAGTAGCCGGAGGTGCCACGGTAGCAGTTTGTTGCTTTACACAAGCCGTCAGAGTAAACGGAATTAATAACATTAGGGATAGTTTTTTCATGATCCTTTATCCTGTTCCTATATAAAATATGCCTAACTTTGCTTAGGAATGGGATTAAATTCAACAAACAACTCTATCTGAAAAAAATAAAAAAAATCACACAAAAAAATTAATTTCAAATTGTTCGCCATAACCTTCCAATAAAATATTTAGCTCATACTCCATTTTTGCTAGCATCATTGTTAATCTATTTCTTTGTGAATATTGCTACCATAACAGGACATAATAGAAATATTTGGTACTGATTGCTCACTTTTAAAGTTTTGCCATGTGTCCAGATCCTCGTTTTTGTCCGTTCTAACCAGTACAACGGAAGCTGTTTTTTGTTGTAACATGACAGCAGCTATTTGAACCAAAAACAATAATCATTGCTTAATTTATTTTTAATAGGGTCATAGTTCATGAGCAAAGTACCAGGATATTTTTATGGATATCGAAGATTTGCCGTAGACAGAGACTGGTTGCGTGAGCAGGAAGAACTGCGTTATCAGAAACGAACAGTTTGAAGCATGGTCAAAAAAATGGATCACTATCACCCGACTTAAACAAGATCGTTTGTGGACTGACGGCGCGATTAAGCGTTGGCTGGGTCAGCCCCAAAAACAGGGTAAATACAAGGTGTTCTCGGTTGAGGCGGTGATAGCAGCAGAGAAATTAAAAGAATTTCAGGAATGGCGACAGCCTCGGATTGAAAAAATGATCGCCCGTTTCAACCACTACATGCTCCCGTTTGTGTAAGATTCGGCGCACCTCAATGCTACTGGAGACATCATTGTCAATCCGCCGATCCCCCTTCACCCTGCCAAGCCGTCTTTTAGCAGGCTGTCTTCTATTTTTTTACTATTCTGTTTTGTCACCTCTATAAACAAAATAAAGAAATTCTTGCAAAATATCACAAAGCTTACTATGGTCATCAAAATGTGTTTGTGTTTGTGTTTGTGAGCATAGTTTAAACGCAATTTTATTCCATAGAGTAAATATTCCTGTAGCTATGAGATAATGCTCTTCGGCAAATCTTTTATTAGCTTTAGCATTAGCATTAGCTTTAGCTTTAGCTTTAGCTTTTGTAAATTGTTCCATTAACAATTGCTCAGTGATTATTGTAAAATTAGTATAATCAGATTCTTTCATATTCATTCACCTATTCAATATCTTCTAAACAAAAGGAGAACATCTTCCGATAATTGATAATTTGATTTGGTATTTAAACGGCTTTTTCTCTCATGATATATAGTTCCATCCGGCGTTATATGCTTAGTCATTAAAATACCAACTTTACTTAAACGACTACATAAACTTGACAAATTTTCCTTTGTAGCTTTAGTTACATTGGCTAATTCATCAATGCTAACCAAGTTCACACTACCATCATCATCACATTTATCAAGCATATAAAAAAGTACCGCTATAGCAGTTCCCTTTCTGCCCGTGTGGGAAAAAATTTCACCAATCTCTGAAAAGCTAAATCTCATGCAAACTTACCTAATTTCTTCTCATACCATTTGACAACGTTAAAACGTTCCATTTCCTCAATTGCAGCACATAACCACCCTGTAACCGCAACATGAGAAGCAAGACGCTGAGGCAGCAGCATAAGTAAGTCTGCTAGCTGTGTTGATTTATTCATTGTTAAAAATAGAGTTGCGAAACCTGCCCACTCTTCATCGTTTGAAGGCATCCATTCGGACTCAAGTAACATTGACAATGCTGCTTTAGCCGCCCATAATGGAGTTTCGACTTTTCCTATATTCCATGATGTTAGAGTTGTACCCAATACTGATTTATCACGTCTGATAAAACCATTTGTAACAGCAACTTCAGTTAATCGCATAGCTCCCTGGGCAGCAGATAAGTCCGTCCCCATAATCCAAATTTTAACAACCTTAGCCCGAAACGATCTGGACATTGTAATTAGTGGAGTTTGATTTATCATAATTCAACCTTGTTTTTTAACTGTCGACTAGTCTTCTTACCAGGTTCTGACTGGTAGGCACATTTACGTTCCTGCCAGTCATATGAACTTAGTTAATCAGCAACCAATATTGCAATTGATAAAACTTAATAAATGACTCCCCGCTGCACGTTGCGACTTTAGATCAGCTCTGATTGTTCCACGCTCAGGGTCAACACAAATACCTTTCCAATTTTCAATACGAAAAAATGCATCACGTTTAGTCTCATTCATTATACATGCGACCCCATTGATTTTAACAATAACATCTTCAATACACTTCTCCTCCTTCAACAGCTCACATACAGCAAAGGAAAACGCATTAACTAATACACCATGAAATGTTATGTGTCCTTTTCGGTAATCTAAGCTGTGAACTTTACTATGTCCCTCAGTCAAACCAGTCAGGTAGGCCCAAGAACTCCATATTGCAACAGCTTGAGTTTTAATAGTTTCTGATAAAATGTCTTCAGTAGGTACACAAAATATACGTTTAGTAGCATCATATAATGCTTTGAAGCTAATTAGCATATTGCTTTTGCTAGGAATAACGTTATGTTCATAATCAACCCACTCAGAAACAGCTTTAATTTCTTTTATCCAATATCGGGTTAAATGGCTGTAATCCTCACGATTATTATACGCAAGATTAATTGCAGCTGAAGGTTTTGACGCATTACTATTAATATCTGAAAAAAATTGTTGTCGTGTTTCAAGATCTAAATTTTCAGTAAGTGTTATTGAAATATAATCATTAACATCTCTCTGTTTGCAAAATTCAATAATTCCATACGCCCTATGTTGCCCATCAAATAGAGTAATATCGGCATCCATTGGAATTTTTAAAATTCCAATACGTGTATCATTTCCCACTTCGTCAAATTCAATATCACTGTCAATATTACCAACAAGAGGAGGAAGAATATAAGGGATTTTATTATCAAAAGATTTAATCAAATACTGAGATATTTTTTTAGCTCGATTTTTATTTAATTCTCTTTGAGAACGTGACATTACGTGCTGACTATTATCAAAAGCAAGCAAACGTTTTAGTTGCCTCATAGGAATAACTAATGAATATTGTATTTCACTAGCCTGAAATGAACGAATGGCAGGAATATTCCAAGTATATTTTTTATTTTCCAACATAATATGTTTCTCCTGTGAGAAGTGCTGCCGCGAAATATGTTGCAGTGGCCTTCCACTGCAACAAGACGTTATCAAAAATTATATACTACTTTGAAATCTATACAGTTTGGCATTAATTGCAAAATCTGCTGAACACTAACAACATTATGGCAGCAATAGTTTGCACTCATAATATCCTCAATGGCCCTAAAAAGATCACAGTGACCAACCGCCCTAAACAGATCCATAGGATTAGCGCTATAACTACCTACAGGAACCCATAAGTCGCTATTAGCTCCACTTAACACAGAATGATTACAGAAATGGATTGAAGGTATCTCATTTTGTACAGCCAAATTAACTATAATAGATTTACGGGACATAATTTACTCCTATGAGAATGGCTTTTGCCAGGTGATCAAAAACGGCCTTCCGTTCTTGATAGTTTAAGTATACAACAACACGAATTAATAAATCAATATTGATTATATAAAATAATAATAAAAAATGCATAAAAATTTCCCCCGAACTAACAGGGGAAATTACTATTCTATCGTGAGTCCGCAAGTCACCGTCAAAATGGAATATCATCATCGAAATCCATTGGCGGCTCATTGTTCTGTGGCATAGGTGATTGAGCCGAACAAGATGGAGCACTACCACTGAATTGCTGAGAGACTTGTGGCTGCCCCCAATTCTCCTGTGCCCCACTACGATTGCCCAACATCTGCATTTTACCACCAGTACTTACCACAATTTCGGTAGTGTAACGATCTTGACTGCTCTGATCTTGCCATTTTCGAGTTTGCAAAGATCCTTCTATATAAACTTGTGAACCTTTTCTGAGATACTCACCTGCAACTTCAGCCAGCTTTCCGAAGATCACCACACGATGCCATTCCGTTTTCTCTCTTATTTCACCAGATTGTTTATCTCGCCAACTCTCAGATGTCGCCAGAGTAATGTTTGCCACTACCCCGTTATTATTTGGCATATAACGGATTTCTGGATCTGCTCCCAGGTTTCCTATCAAAATAACTTTGTTAACGCCTCTTGAAGCCATAATATTTCTCCTCAGATGTATTCGCGTTGCGTCCAATTTCCTTGTTTTAGAGCCTTAGATGCAATTTTATCCGATTTGAAATATTCGACGGACTCCCGAGACACAGGTCCTTCTTCATTCACCGTTCCAATATAATAACCAACACGGCTATATAAAACCTGTAACGGTAAATTTTGCCCTGCAAGTTTTGCAGCAAGCATACCAGTTTTCATCATAGCATGTTCCTTTATTGATAAGGCAGAAACATACTTCCCTGAAAGAAATATATTTTTCCCAGGGAAGTAAAATTATGTGATTTAGAATGAGTCTTCCGCGTACTGTTTTGCAGGAACCTTTTCTTCACTAGGTGGTGCTGATTGAGATTTTTCGGCCTTATATACCATCTCTTTTCCAACTTTGATCCAGTCAATATTAATTAACCGAGCACGCAGGCTAACACGCTGTTCTCCGGCATGTTCCCCACTATTGAGTGTAAAAATCTCAGTAGACGGGTTACTTAAAACGAATCCAATCAACACTTTTTTATCTTCATCCACGGCTTTCTGACAGCGGTTTATAAGCTTAATGGCGTTTTCTCCAGCAACAGTAGTATCAAAACGAACGTATGCCGGACTATCAGTAGGACCACTTAAAGCGTTAATCACAACCGACAAGAAACGCCCATTAGATCCGTTTATATGGCGAATATTGCTTAAATACCCGATGCCATTGATATGAAGATTGAAGTATTTGTTTTCATTTTTGCTATTCATCATGATGTTTCTCCTAGGAAATAAGGTAAAAAAATGAGAAACATCACCCACAATGGGATAATTGTTTCCCATTGGGAAGTCAGTCTGATGGCTAACTTGATATCGCGATATGATATATGTGAAGAGTTTCTTAATCGCTTTAGCGATCCCCGTTTTCAAAGAATAAACGGGTTTACCCAGAGTATTTACTGTCTGCCTTTTCAGGTATGGCAGATGGCGTAGTCACCCGAAGGCGTTCCTCTCAGACTACCGAAACATTGTTAATACAGCCACTCGAAAGCGCTCCTTTCAGGCTGCTGAAGCATTAATAGGTTACATAGAGCAACATAAAACAATGTATATAATTAAACCAAAGTGCAACAATGTCAATAATTTAATACTAACTTTTAACAGATTATATTGCGGTCAGGGCAAGAGCGTTATTAGTAAATAAGCATTCGTACTCTCACCCTGATACCAGGTTTAAAACGAAACATAAAAATAATGTCGAAACTTCGTTATTTTAAACGAGATTTTTTTATCCACTCACCATCATATTCGGCAGCATAATATGTTGGACCACCACCAGGTAAATCATCCGCTAGTTGGCATTCCGCAACTTTTCCGGTGAAATACCATTTTCTATAGCCATCTTTATCTTCAAATGATTTCGCAAAAACTCTCGCTGAATGAACAACCCACATCGTAAGCCCTTTACCTGAAACCTGATCCCAAATCGTACCATATCCAGGACAGTAGTATTTTGTTCCTGCTGCCGATGCAATCCCAATTCCTCCGATTAATGCTACTACTAATGTCCCAATTGTTAATAATTTTCTGAACATGAGCATTCCTCTATAATGTATTACATATAAAATTGAGTTTTATAGTTCATGTTAAATATAAATTAGAAATTTATAAGCTAATTTATTTCAGCGAGGCTTATTTACCCACTCACCACCATATTTTGCAGCATAATATTTTGGACCTCTGTCTTTATGTTCATAACCACGATCTAAATAACATTCCCAAATTGTTCCTGTGAAATTCCACTTTCTACCAAAATCTTCAAATGAATTCGAAAAAACCCTAGTCGAGTGAACAACCCACATCGTAAGTTCTTTACCTGGAGCCTGATCATAAATACGCCCTCCCATGCTTTCTGGACAATAGTATGCCGTCCCCAGTGCAGATGCAGTCCCAACTCCTCCGATTAATGTTGCTACTAGTGCTCCAGTTGTTAATAATTTCTTGAACATAAATATTCTCCTGAAATAATTTCATAATTTTCATGCTAAATAAATCACATATAAAATTTAATTTTATAAGGCATATAAAATATAAATCATCATGAGATGATGTAACAATTTTAAATTTTATAAGTAATATGTAAATTTAATTACAAATCAAAAAACTTTTCTATATTATTATTTATTAAATCATTTTATTGATATGAAATTTATTTTAATTACAGCCTAACGTCATAAAATAACCATGTTATTATAAAAAACGTCTGAAAATGAAAATGTAGATAAGAGTCTCAAATTTTTCGTTAAATAATACTTTCCTTACTCGCCCGATTATCGGAATAAATTAAAGGCGTTACCAGAGGTAACGCCTTTAGCAGTTGTACCAGTTCTGCGAAGTTAAGAATGAAACTCCGAGGCCATTCAACAAACCCGGCGTGCTTTTCACGGAGTTGGATACGCCTTGAAAATCTACTGTGTCGAAGCAGTAATTTTCTGAACTGTTAGGGTTAGGACGCTTTTCAACGTTTCCCCTCCGCAGCTACGGGGTACTATTTCCTAACTGGAAAACATTACCAATAACGTAGGTAACTGTAAACCTAAGTTACGAAAAAAGTGTTTTCAATGTATTACTTTTTTTCTTCTTACCAAGTTGGAGTTTAGCACCTTTCGCCTTATTCAGTGTATCCAAAGCAACAATACCATTACATTCAGGATAACGCTGACAGCTCCAAAAACGCCCTTTTTTGCCTTCACGTAATACCATTCTCCCCTGGCATTTTGGGCAAGAGGGCATAGTAGGTAGGTTCAGCTTTAATGGTATATTTTGCGCTTTCTCCAACAAATGGCGAACCCAAGCTTCTTGCTTTTGCATGAACGAAGCCAAGGACATTTTACCCTCAGCAACTTCTTCCAGAGCCTGTTCCCATAATGCTGTCATGCCTGGGTCAGTTACCACAAATGGTAGTGCATCAATAAGCTGAGAGCCAATATCCGTAGCTAACAGAAACTTCTTCTGACGAGACAAAAAGTTTCTTTCCTCCAATTTAGCAATAATTCCAGCTCGTGTAGCCTCCGTTCCTAACCCTGCATTATCTTTTAAGACTTTCTTTAAAGCTGGATCAGTGATAAATGCAGACGCATTTTTCATGGCAGCAATTAATGTACCATCAGTGTAGTGTTGGGGAGGTTTAGTTTCCAATTGCTTAAGCTCCCCGCTTTTAACTTCGCACACTTCACCTTGAGATAAAGCGGGGAGCTTTTCTGTGGGTTCTGTATCATCTTCATTCTCTTCTTCTGAGTTTGAGAATAGCAGTTTCCACCCTTTAATAACTTCAACGTTGCCTTTAGAAATAAACAACTGGCCCCCTATGTCAAAAGAAAGAGTCGTTACATCAATTTCTTGTGCAGGTAAAAATTGAGCCAAATAGTGAGTACGAATCAATTCATACAACTTTCTTTCTACTGCATTCATATCTGACAACACTGGAGGATGTTTAGTTGGGATAATCCCGTGGTGCGCCGTTATTTTCTTATCATTCCAAACACGTGAAACTAATTTGATATCCAGTTTATTTAATAATGGAGATATCGAGGGATCACTTACTGCTAGTGCCTTTAAGACTTCAGGAATTTCCGATTGCATGGAGGTAGGCAAATAGCCACAATCAGTTCTTGGATAAGTGGTAGCTTTGTGTTTTTCATATAAGCTCTGAGCTATTTCTAGTACCTGGTTAGCACTGAACCCCCAACGTTTTGATGCAACTTGCTGTAACGTCCCTAAATCAAAAGTAAGAGGTGGTGAATGTTTTGCACGCTGTTGTTGAGCCTCACATACTCGCGCCTGCTTATTTTGATTACATAACTGAGTTGCAGCTTTCGCTATTGGTAATTGATTACAACGTTTTTCATCATCACAGTATTGCTCAGCCGCTACCCACCTAGCCGTAAAGAGTATCCCTTGGTGTTGTAATAACGCATTCACTTGCCAATATGGTTTAGGTGTAAATTGGGCTATCTCACGATCTCTTTTTACTAGCAACGCTAATGTAGGTGTCTGAACCCGCCCAATTGAGAACAAGCCCCCATACCCGTGTTCTCGTGCCGATACTGTAAAAAAACGAGTCATATTCATACCAATCAACCAATCTGCGCGGGAGCGTCCTAGTCCCGCCTGATAAAGCGGTTCTGTTTTTTTACCTGGCAACATTGAACGAAGCGCTTGCCTAATGCTCGCATCATCCAGTGCCGATAACCAAAGCCGCTGAATGGGGCCTGTATAGCGGCACATATCCAATATTTCTCTCGCAATGACTTCCCCTTCTCTATCGGCATCAGTGGCAATGATTACTTCAGAAGCATGTTTCAGCAATCGTGAAATAGTCTTAAACATTGATGATGCGTCTTTTTTTACAACCATTTTCCATTGAGATGGAATGATAGGTAAGGCGTCCTTACACCAGGGGATACCAAACTGCTCACCATAAGCATCAGGGGACGCATTTTCTAACAAATGCCCCCTAGCCCATGTAACAACTAGATCACTCCCCTCATAAAAACCATCTTTTTTAGTGTTTGCTCCTAAAATCTTTGCAATATCTTTACCTTGAGATGGCTTTTCACATAAAAAAAGACGCATAGTCATTCCTTGTTGATTAAAGTTATTGGACTTTACCCACTGATACGTCATTAATTTGTTTAAATAAACGTTTCAGATAGTTATCAGTTAGATGTGCCGGGTTAGCTGAACTATAAGTAATAAACATCAGCGTACCTTTACCTTTTTTCTGCAATTTAATATTCAAATGATCGTTATCGTTCCAATTTTTTCCCATACTATAATAACTGCCTGGGCTGGCTCCCCATGTGTATCCGGCAGCTTTTATAGCACTTACTGTCCATTCATCTTGTTTATTACCACTATTCTTCAATGAATCTATTTCATCTTTAGATACAAACTCATAGAAACGTCTGACTCTTGCTGCTGCTGTATCTACATCAACCGAAACAGTTACTTCCTGCTGGCGACTATTGCGCTTTTTTCCTACATCAGCATTTAATCTAGGCATTCCATCATCAGCGTCAGAAACCGGACCTTTTGTTATAGATAACCCAAAATCACTAATTTTTTTATTAATTTCAGAAAGTTCTGTTCCAACACAACCCTGAAGCAGCACAAAAAAGAAAGGAACAGTAAATTTATAAAAAGACATAAGTACTCCTCATATAGTTAACAACTGTTAAGTGCTACTACTTTAAGGAAGCCAGTGGCGGAGAAAAAGACGAACGCTTCTTTCCAGTTAAAATATCGTGATCCAAATCACCCATTAGTTTTACGGCAGCTTGATACTCTTCACTTTCTTTAACCAAATTTGCTCGTGAAATGGGCAGCCTACGGTAAAGATTCACGATCCCAAAGGCCCTACGAACTTGATGACCAGCAATAGCAAGTACATCGGTCTTTTTTTTTCTGGAAATTAACCCATAGTGATATGCTTGATATGTACGCATAGCTAATTGGTCAACTCCCACCAATAACCAAACACATTTATAACCCAAAGGGGTTCGACTAAAGACTCCCAGATCTAGCGGTTCAGAAGATGCAACTTCGGATATATATATTTGTGCAGGAATTTGCGTTAACCACTTCCCAGCTTTATCTAACTCAGATTGCAACAGCTCAATACTTTCATCCAATGATTTTTCTATACGATACAAAAACATATCAGCAAATGGATTATTCTCCAGTGCGTCATAATGAATCCGTGTCACTCTTCCGATGAAAACGGGCATACTAATGATGTCCCACCTTTCTTTCTTATTAACATCATTTCTATGCCGACCTTCCCATATTTTCATAGCAAAATGTGTATGAAGTTCAAATGAAAATTCAGATCTCAATGCTCCCGCTGTTTTCTTTTCAGCACTTACATCTTTAGCAGTCATAAAAAATCACTCCATTATTTAGCATATTTAAAAAATAGTAACTAAATGCATTTCTCATCAATGAAAAACTCTTATTTAGGAAAAAGTAATTTCTAAAAACTAATTATGTTTCGGGGGGAAACACAATTTTTTTCGAATGTCAGAAATATGTTCTTTAATTTGCTTGGTGTTGGCAGCTGGGTGCTTTTTCCTTTCGACTTTTTTTCTTTCTTCTATTGTTTGTTTTTTATTTCCTTCCAAGTTTTCTCTTTCTGTTACTTTATTGTTCTTATAATTAGCGTTATGTGAATAACGCCCCTCTCTAGCTGATTTCAACAGCGCCAGAGCATATCCTACTGGATTCCTAACAGAACCAGATTCAAAACCAGACTCTAGCTGATTTAAGATTAACTTAGCTTGTTCAGTAGGTAAATCACACAACTGTTCTAACAGCATATTACTGTCCTGTTTACCCAACCGTTCTTTCAGTTTATCCGAAAAAATTAATACTGATGTTTCAGATACGTACGTTTCTTTTACACCATGTGTAAAATTACGTACGTAGTGGTTCGAATTTCGAACTCCATTGTAACCATTTGATTTTACGCTTAGTTCGATTTTCGAATTTGGTTCCAATGTAGGCTGTGATTGACTTAGTTCGATTTCCGAACTAAGTGATTTTGACTGTTTTGACTGAGTTCGATTTTTATTTTTTGGTGAAATATTACTACCTGACAGTATAGCCTCTTGCTCCGCTGCCACTTGTTGTGGTGTCTGTGCTGTTCCTAAACGATTTTCTATTATTTTTATTCGAGAATGTTGATGTTTCATAAGAGGATCGTCTTTTACTTCCTGTAAAATAGCCCTAGCTGTAAAACGGACACTCTTATTTTCATGGGAACAGCTTTTTTCTAATATATCTAACCAACGAGGATCTAATATTTCAGCATCCAATGCGCTAATCGGCTCGTCATGTTGCATATAAATATTGCCACGTATACACCCAGAATTATCCCGAACCCGTCTACACAAACTTAACCATCCGGTAATTCGTAACACTAATAACGCCCTGCTTATTGTTTCTCTTGATGCTTTTTTATTGTTAGGAGCCGCTAATTGTAATTGCAATTCATCATACGTAGGAAAAGTCGCACCATCATTTTGTTGTGCATATAAACGTATCATCATCCATGTTAGTTTATCGAAAGGCGAGAGACGGTTATCCAGTATTAGCTGGCGAGGTATAGAGTCATGGATATTTCCAGCATAAATTAAACCACTACGTATCGTTCCCGTGGGTTCTGATATGCACGTTAATTTTTGCTGCATTTTTTCTAGTGTAAAATTAATTAGACTCTCTTTTGAAATAGCCATATGTCATCCATACTACTTTATGATTCATAAATTAAATCGTTTTTTTACTGCGCCCAGTGAGCAGGCGCAGAGAAAAACGACTCACTCACTATTTGAATATTTCCTTGTTATAACGTTCGTGCGTCATTAGTTCCCAGTTTCTTCCGTTGTCTCGACTTAACAAACGCCAAAATGTACCTACATTAATTTTCAATACCCCTCCCTGTTTTCCCGCACATTTCATTTTTATAGAAATTCGCTCCCCCTGCTTAAAACGAATTAGTTGTTTTGTAGCTTTATTGATAATTTTTTCAGGAATCCTGGCTCGATACATTAATCTGTAGTGTTCACTCATCTTCACACTAGGTTCCTTATTTTACGTTTAAGACTCCTTTTTTTAGTATTTACAGGTGAAACTTCTAGCAAATCTTGAAGATTATTCCAAACAGCCGTTAGTGATAATGCTAATTCTTCTGCCAGTAACATCATCATTTCAAATCCTTCTGCACTGTTTATATTTTGAATGTCGGATTTTTTCCAACGACTCCAAAGAGCTTCTCTATCTTGCTCACTCAAATTAGAAGAACGTCCAACAGATACTCTTAAATTCGCTAATCGTCTGCGAGTGCTGACGTCTACAGGAGAAAGTCCAAAGTAGTGATGCATCATTTCTATAGATGCACCTAATGCTAATGCCCTATCAATACACTCGTTTCTTTTTTGTTCTAACCGCGATTGTTCTAAAATTAAGTATAGGTTTTCATGATGTATATGGTATGTAATAACAGATACTTGACTTTTGGAAAGATAATATAAATCCTCAAGTGTCAGATTATTCAACATCCGAATTTCGTCTGGACTTAGTCCTAATGAATCACAACGCCTTAAGTTGCCAGACTTAATTTCCATAATAAGATCAGTCAATAAATTATTACCTGACATTGATAATTGCTTTGTCATTGTTTTGATCCCCAATATAAAAACCAACAACAGAATGACCATAAAATTCAACTTTCCAATCATTCATATGATGGATTTCATTGCAATGTAGCTTTAAAGGTGACATTTCAATCCACAATTGCCCAACCCACTGCACACAAAACTTATGCTTCATTTGTTTCCTAAGCAGAGAAAAAGGCGTTGATTGACAACGTTCAACTTCTAAATTTTTTCTTAAATGACGATATGTTGCCAACCTCAGCCTATCTTTCAACTCAATAAACAATATCTTAGCTATTTCAGAACGGTGACCTAATCCATAAAAAATAACATCAAATGACCGTTCAGATAATTCACTTTTTTGAAGCAAAACACCCGAACCTGTAACTTCTGAGCAGAGCATTAACAAAAGATTCCAATCTATTTCATGTTTAGCCAATTCCACTAATTGAGTTGAAAACATTTCTTTTTGTGTATTTTTCATAGCAACAGCCTGAAATTCACGTATCAAAAAGATAAGTTTTTTCAACTCTTTTTCATCATGATCTTTTTTATGCCGCCCTGTATTGAAAAAGGGAGGCATAGTATTAATTAGACGTTTGAGATATTGTAAATTATCTTCACACATCATTAAGATTCGTGACTCCATCATATTGATATATTGATTGCAATTCACGTAACCTTCTTAGCAAACGCACGATTTTTATGAACTGTAAGATCGCTTCATCATCAAAATCTGGGCTTTTTATTTTATCAGCAGTACATGAACCAACTAACACTTCACAAAGATAACCATGATTAAGTACCTCTCCATCATGACCAGATAACAATTTCAATAAAGTTAGAACAGGTGCATCACCTTCATTAACTCTAAACCCAGAGGATCTCATTTCAGAATTATCTTGGCTAATAAACTCAGACATATCTAATCCATCAACAAGAGAAAAAACAGAGCGGAATATTTCTACTTGTAGATGTTCAATATCGTCCTGTAATGGCGAAATAGGGTATAATGCACTTAACGTTACCGGTTGACTTTCTTTACCTTGACTTGGCAAACTTTCAAAATATGGTGATATGAATGTCTCTATTGGTTCGTTTTCTGATTCACTATTAGGAGTATTATTTTTTTTCGTGCTATAAAAATCGTTTTCTTTTACTAAAGCTTTTTCGGTATTTTCCTCCTCATTTGAGTTATTAACGTCAACAAAATCAACTTGCTCATCTTCAATTGTTTCTTTTATCTGTTTTACGTTTTCCGCAATTTTTGTTTCTGGTGCTTCATTGTCTGGAAAAGATATATCGTCATGATGTTCTTTGGTTATAGATTTACCTTTTACTTCACCTTCAGCATTATTTTTCGTTTGGTTTATATCTACATTATCAAAAATTCCTTTAGATTGCGTTTTAGGATCTAATTCAAATAACCATCTATCATAATTTAACAATGAATGAGGGCAATTTTTAATTAATTCTCCGATTAGCTCATCTCGAAATACATCTAATGAAAATAATTCTGGGGAATCAAGCTGAGCGCAAACATTAGAAAAAACGTCAACAGGTAAGTTTTTGTCATCGCTATCTGAAAGAAATTCTTTTCCCACACGTTTAGCATTAGAACGCAGTAAAAGTAGTGATTCAATTTGACCTCTACCCATACCGTTTTCTAATAAGGTCGGCATATATGGGTACAAATAATTTAATGCATCTTCCATTTTACTGATACTGGAATAATGGACAGGAAATCCTTCTTTATCTAATAAATTAGAAAGTTCACGTAATGTTACTTTTTTACTCAATTTATCTTCAAACAATGCCCTGGCTTTATGAACTCCTTGCGCTTTTTCTATGAAGGTTAAATCGCCACGCATATCATTTTCTGCCAAATGGCCTATTACACAATGTAAACGACCAGGCCACGGTTTGAATAAACAGTGAATTCGAAAAAAACGCTCATCACCTGTTTCTTGCCATAGTTCTGAAAGAATTTGATAGCGGGTATTACCACCATCACTAAATATATATGTATCGTCACCATCAGGATCACGAGTCACTTTAGGTACTGTATCTAAGCCACGTGCTTTAATAGACGCCTTAATATCATCGTAACGGGGATTCCTCACCTTTCTAGGGTTATCTGGGTTTGGGTTAAGCTGATCTAGCGTTAATACCATAGGCATTTCACTCACTGGTATAACTGGATTTTCAGGAACATTAGAAATATTCGCATTCGGTGAAAAGCTTCCAAGTAATAAAGCATCACCTAATTTTTTATTTTTTTGCTTTTTCATATATTACCCCCTCATCCCAAAATCATATCCTTGTGGAAAATCAGAAAAACGAGTGTATCTTCCATCAAACTGAACTTTAATTACCCCTAGCGGCCCTTGTCGTTGCTTACTAATAATAATTTCTGCTATTCCTTTATCTAAGGAATTGGGGTCGTAAACCTCATCACGATACAAAAACAATATAAGATCCGCGTCTTGCTCAAGGGAACCAGAATCACGAAGATCACCATTGACAGGATGTTTATCTTTACGTTGTTCTAGTTGACGATTTAATTGAGATAAAGCAAGCACAGGGCAACGTAATTCTTTTGCTAATGCCTTTAAACTACGGGAAATTTCACCAATTTCTAGCGTACGATTTTCTTGATCTGGACTACGCATAAGTTGCAAGTAGTCAATGACAATAAGCTTAGGTTTACCAAATTTACGCGCATTACGACGAGCGCGAGCACGTAGTAGAGCAGGTGTCATATTACTACTATCATCAATGACTAATCTGTCTTTCCAATCTGATATAACCTTTAAGGCTTCGGTGATTTTATCCCAATCTCTATCATCTAAATTTCCACTACGTATTTCCTCAAGTGGCACTGAAGCTAATTCACTAACCAATCTCTGAATTAACTGTTCCGCTGGCATTTCGATGCTATAAAACTGCACAACCCCTTCTGTACCATTAAGGGCACCTTGAGATATTGCCATTGCTAGCGCGGTTTTTCCCATAGATGGGCGCGCACCCAATAAGATTAAATCCCCAGGCTGAAACCCACAGGTTTTTTTATCGAGATCAGCAAACCCTGTTGGAGTTCCTGTTATTCCATTGCTCTGAATAGCGTTTTCAAGATAATCGATAACATTCGATACGACATCCATTAGTGAGTGTTGTTCAGCAACTGCCCCTTTTTCCGATAAAAGGAATAGTTGCTTTTCAGCCTGTTCGCAAAGCTGAAGTGCATCTGTCCTAAGATCTGCGCTCTGAATTACCAGTGTTTTTCCAAGGTCCATCAGTCCTTTTGCACGACTTCGTTTAGAAACTATTTCAGCGTAATGAACTATATTAGCTGCACTTGGTGTATATTTTGATATCGTAGCTAAATATGCAAATCCCCCTACGTGCTCAAGCTGACCAGATTTTTCCAGCGCATCTTGTAGTGTTATTAAATCAATAGGAAGATTGGCATGGCACAACTCAGCCATTTTTTGCCAGATAATACGGTGCGCACGTGAGAAAAAATCTTGAGGTTGCAATAGTGGAGCCACTTCGTCCCAGCGATCATTTTCTAACATTAAACCGCCTAATACAGATTGCTCCGCTTCTTCAGCATAAAACGCCAATGGGTCTATATTTTTAGGTATTCCTAATATTTCTAAATTATCCATCATTCGTCTCCAATTCCATCTGGTTGTTCAATCAAAACGGTTTCAAATTTACTTTTCCATTCAGGGAACAATTCACATGCGAGACTATACATAGTTTGGGCAGCAGCAGGGCTTTTTCGGGTAGTTTTGTATTCAAGGCGGTGAACAGGCTGAGCGCGGACATGACCTAGTTTATAGATATCCAGCAGATCTATCCGGGTGTTCAGCAACTGATAAACCTTTCTGCCACCCAACGCTGATGTATCGTAACGCTGCTGTTCGATAATATCGGTCAGCTCATTGAGCGTGTCGCGATCCAGATTGGTGCCTTCAATGCCATTGACCAATATCTGGATCAGCGGCAGCTGAATACCGTAATTCTCAAAGGATTGTAGTCGGGTCAACATTCGCAGCGTGCCACGCAGAAACTCCCGTACATCCGGCAAAATCGGTTTAATTACCCCCAGCACATGGTGTGTGGCGGCCAACACCACCAGTTCCGTCATCACTCCGGTTGCGCCTTTGGAGTCAATAATAATGGCATCGTATTGCTGAAAAAGTGGATGTTGCAAAATATTGCGCAAGCGAAGGCGCCCGTCAGGGGCGTGCAGCATCGCCGTAGGTAGAAGTTCATCGGGATCGTTGGAGACAATGATATCGAGATTATTGATCGCAGAACGGGAAATAAACTGATCTGGCTGATTTAGATCCACCGTCTGCATCAACAATTCATACAGCCCGGCGGGCGCTTCATATTTCAGCTTAAAAATACTGCTGGATGTGGGTTGTGAATAATCGCCATCGAACAGGAGAGTACGTAAACCGGCATCGGCCAAAAATCCGGACAGATTAGCCGCTTTTGTGGACTTACCTTCACCACCTTTGGGGGAAACAATAGGAAATACAATAGGCCTTTTTTTAAAAAGGGCAGAGAAAATTTGTTCCATTTTGCACGCTCGACATATAAAAATTCTAGCGCGCAACTAGCCAACGAAGAAAGTGATTTACTTCACACTAATAAACAACAGGATTGAAAATCCCCGTGTCGGTGGTTCGATTCCGCCTCCGGGCACCACTTCAACTTCCAGTGAAGTCCAGCCCAGTCAAACATTTCGTATCAAATCCAGCAAAATCAACACTTGTATCTGTTTCTACGTCTAGTTTCGTCTGTTGCAATCAAGATGCAGCGAAGGGCATAATTCGGGGCACTTACCGTTCGATTAAAGGAATGCCCTTAATAATGAAACTAAACGCACGACAAATCGAAACTGCCAAACCCAAAGAAAAAACCTACAAACTCGCCGATGGCGGCGGTCTTTATTTAGAAGTCACAGCACGCGGCTCAAAATACTGGCGTATGAAGTATTACCGCCCCACCGATAAAAAAGAAGACCGTCTGGCATTTGGCGTCTATCCGGCAGTATCGTTAGCCGATGCCCGCGCTAAACGCGATGAAGCCAAAAAGCTGATGGCACAAGGCATTGATCCCAAGGCTGAGAAACGCGGTGCGCCCTCGCCTGCCAAAGTGAATACCTTTGAACAGGTCGCCCGTGCATGGCACGCCAGTAACAAACGCTGGAGCGACAGCCACCGTCAAAAAGTGCTGCGCAGCCTTGAGCAATACATTTTCCCCCATATCGGCGCTCGCGATATTACCACACTCCGCACCAGCCAGTTGTTAGCGCCAGTCAAAGCCATTGATGAACAGGGTAAACACGATATCGCCCAGCGCCTGCGACAGCGTGTTACTGCCATCATGCGCTATGCCGTCCAGAATGACATTCTAGAATCTAACCCGGCTAATGATATGGCAGGCGCACTCACCACTACAAAATCCCGCCATCACCCTGCCCTGCCCCATGAATACTTGCCTGACCTCCTGAACCGATTATCAGCTTATCGTGGGCGCTTGCTGACCAAGATCGCCGTAGAACTGGCGCTGCTGACGTTTGTCCGCTCCAGTGAGCTGCGATTTGCCCGCTGGCAGGAAATCGACCTTGACAACGCGGTCTGGAAAATTCCCGCTACACGAAAACCCATCAAAGGTGTTCGCTTTTCTGAGCGCGGCATGAAAATGAAAACTGAGCATATTGTGCCCCTGAGCCGTCAAGCGGTCTCGTTATTCAAAGATTTGCACGTACTAAGTGGAAACTGCGAAGTTGTGTTTCCCTGTGATCATGATTCTGCAAAAGTCATGAGTGAAAACACCGTTAATAGCGCGTTACGCAATATGGGCTACGACACCCAGACCGACGTCTGTGGACATGGATTCCGCACAATGGCGCGCGGTGCAATGGGTGAATCTGGCCTGTGGAGCGATGACGCCATCGAGCGCCAGCTCAGTCATATCGAACGCAACAACGTCCGGGCAGCCTATATTCACACCTCTAAGCATCTGGACGAACGGCGGCTGATGGTGCAGTGGTGGGCGGATTATCTGGATGCCAACCGGGAAAAATCCATCACGCCCTACGACTTCGCCAAACCGCTGCGTGGCAGAAAAAACCGCTAGTACAATTTGCAACCCGTTAATTTTCATCGGGAGAAAAACAATTAACGCTGTTCATTGTGTCTTGCATTTTAAATAATCCGCCTGTCATCAAGCAACGTCTACGATGAGCGCTCAGGGACTCGGTAACAGGAGAATTAATATGACAGTGACAGCATTGAAAACAAATCTGATTCGTTTGCCGGAAGTGCAGCGCAGAACAGGTTATAGCAAAGCGTGGATCTACAAACTGATTAGCGACGGAGCATTCCCGCAGCAAGTTAAAATCGGCCCGCGTTCAGTGGCCTTTATTGAATCGGAAATTGATGACTGGATCGCCCAGCGTATCGCGGCATCACGGGCGGCATAACACAGAAAAGAATATGACATAAGAAACGTACTATAAAACACAACGCCCCAGTGTGGTAGGACACATCTGAGGCGTTTCACCAACAACCATTAAGCAAGGTAAAAAAATTATGGCTGACACACAGCATACCCAAACTCGCCCCAAATTTACAGCCCCAAAAATATCGGGCAATCAAAAACCCCTTGATCTTATCCAAACCGTG
Source organism: Xenorhabdus griffiniae (assembly GCF_015163655.1). Taxonomy (GTDB): domain Bacteria; phylum Pseudomonadota; class Gammaproteobacteria; order Enterobacterales; family Enterobacteriaceae; genus Xenorhabdus; species Xenorhabdus griffiniae. Next base: position 141,241 of record NZ_JADEUF010000001.1, read on the forward strand.
AAAACCTCCGCCATGTATTCCTGGGCAAATCTGCTTCCTGCGTGTGGTATTGATATTCCGGCAAAGGGAAAACATGGCGCTTGCCCTGTCTGTGGCGGTACTGACCGTTTTCACTTTATCGACGATCACCATCATGGAAACTGGCATTGCCGCCAGTGTGACGCCCCAAACTATGGTGATGGACTGGATTTAGTGGCAAAAACCAAAGGGATCTCCATCACTGAGGCAGCTAAAGTTGTCGCTAATGTGCTGGCGCTACCTTTGCCAGAATCCAAGCCAGCCAAAGAAACCCATTATCCAACCCAGCCGATTGCTGAAAGAGTGGCGGCACTGATGGCGCAAACTGTCGCCGGGCAATCGCCCTATCTGGCTGCAAAGGGGCTGCAACACCTTGATCAGCAACTACTGTTCGATAATTCGACTGTGCTGGCACTGACAGCACTGGATAAAAAAGTCGCAGGTGCGCAGATCATCAAACCCAATGGCGAGAAAAAATACTTCCCCGGCAGCCAGACAAAAGGGGCGTTTATTCCCGTGTCAGAGCTAGAAGCGCACCCCGACACAGTGATTATTACCGAAGGTTACGCCACAGCACTCACGGTTAACCAGCTCTATAAAGGTACAGTTCTGGCGGCACTGGATGCAGGTAATTTGTATTCTGTTGCCAAAGCCGTTCGGGAACGGTGGCCGGACGCGAAAATCATTATTGCAGCGGATAATGACTGGCATCTTCCCGGCGAGTTGGATAAGCACGGTAAACCCAAAGTGAATATCGGCAAGATCTCGGCAGAAAAAGCGGCTATTGCGGTGAATGGTTGGATCACGTTACCACCGGATGCTGTCAAAGCCGATTGGGATGATTATCGCCAGCATTATGGTATTGAGGCAGCAAAGCAAGCATTCAGTCAGGGTTTGTATCAGGTGGGGAAATCAATGAACAGTTACGCAACAGAAAACCGCAATTATCACAATGTTGAAACGCTTTATCCGCAGCGTAAGACAAAGTTACCCCTATCCGTTGGCTCAGAAGGCTTTGATGCGCAATTGGATTATGTTGTTAAAGGCATTATTCCGGCAAATTCCCTGTGCAGCATTTACGGGGCGAGCGGGTCATATAAGAGTTTTCTGGCAGGCGCATGGGGCTGTCATATTGCCACGGGTAAGGCATGGGCAGGGAAAGCGGTTGCTCAGGGTTCTGTACTGTATGTTGTTGGTGAAGGCGGGATCGGTGTACCCCGACGCATCAAAGCATGGGAAATCGTCAACGGTCAGGTGGTTAAAAATATGTATCTGATCAATACCCCGGTATTTCCGGCCTCACCTGCCGAAGTGCATGAACTGGTGATTGCCGCCCAGCAAGTTGAGTCTGAAACAGGCGAACCGGTACGCCTGATTATTCTGGACACTCTCGCCCGTTGTTTTGGTGGCGCTGATGAAAATGATTCTAAAGATATGGGTGCGTTTGTCCGGGGCTGTGACGAACTGAAAGCCAAAACAGGGGCAAGCATTCTCGTGGTTCACCATTCCGGCAAAGATGAAAGCAAGGGCGCAAGGGGTTCCAGTGCCTTTCGTGCTGCGCTGGATGTTGAATATCGGATCAGCCGGGAAGGAAAAAAAGGCGGTGCGCTGGTTATGACCTGCACCAAAATGAAAGATGCCGAAGAGCCGGAAACCAAAGCCTATGACATGCGTGTAGTTGAACTTTTTACCGATAAAGACGGTGAGGATATTACATCACTGGTTCTGGTTGACCGACCGCGTGATCCGGTTGAGGAGGAGGACATCGGGCATGTCTCCAATAAAACCGATAACCATACAGCATTATGGCAGTGTATTCGGTCACGTACCGCCCTGAAAGAGCCTTGTAGCATTGCCCTTGTCCGTGACGATTTAAAAGCAATTGGGGTGAATGTGAAGAATTTCAGCCGTTGGTTAACCAAGTTAGAGCAAGACGGACTGATTGCCCGTAACGGGCAGGAACTCACCATCATTAACCAGAACAATGAAGATTAAAAAGTGAGTAAAAAAGTGAGGAGCGGTGAGGAAAGGAAATTTGTGCCTCACCAAATTCCTCACTTTTTTCGCATATATACGGAAAAAGTGAGGAGCATAAAACATATTGATTTTTAAGGATAAAAAACATCAATTCCTCACCTGTTTTTGCAGTGAGGAAAATAAAAAGTGAGGAGAAAAATGAGGAATGGGTGAGGAAAAATCTTTTCTGGCAAGTGTTTTTTAGGATCTCTAATTTATCTGGCTAATACATTAGCCAGATAAATCAGAGAAGACAAGCGCAGCGCGTCAGTGTTGCCCCCCTAAATCCGCTAAAATAATTGTCACCTCATTAAGCGAGAAATTCTTTCTGGCTGGCAATCAATTTTGCACCACATGCTGTATGCATGCCCTCTAATGCGATAGGTCTTCCTTGATGTTTTAAGTCATCACTACCTTCCACAATAGGAAAACTCCCTTTACATTTTGGACAAGTCACTAAGTCACCTTTGGCTGTAATAGGGACTCCTTGATAAACATAATTATCAATAGCAGTGATGACCTTGCCACCATGATCTGTTGCATCGTTTAATCGGATAACTGCTTTACCAGCCATATTTATACCTCAGAGTATAATGGTAATAATCCTAAGTCCCGTAGACAGATTTCAATATCATTAGCTTTATTGATATGGTTTTGGTTTCCGATGTCAAAAATCTCTTTTGTCGTAATAAGTAACGAGCCTTTTTCACCATCTTTATCGGTAATGGGTATTATTTCTTCTGCCATTGGAACTAAGGAATAATCTATTTCTATTGGTAAATAAAGCATCCAGCCTGCATGTATTCTATCTGGAAAAACTTGCTTTTGTTTTAAAGAATAACCTTTGATATCCGTCATGATGAATGGAGAGCATCTCTGCGAAATCAAATTTTTTATAAAGTCAATAAATCTTGATAAATTGAATTTTTCTTTTTCAAGAGTAAGGTTAATAGATATATTGGTTTTTCCTAATCTATTCGGATTTGAATAAACATCATCTCGACACATATACATGATAGTATTTTTTTGCTTCACATCCCCAGGGGCATCAAATAACGTTTTTATTATGGACTTCATATTTTTATCAAAATCTTTTTTATACCATTCAATGGCATAATCAGTTAATCCATTTTCATTAAACACATTATTTTCTTGAATTTCTTTTAAAGTATACCCCGGCAAATGCCAACCACTTGAACTATTACTAAGTTTATTGATTTCTTTCATTATCTGATACGTATCAGATAATACTAATTCAGGTGTTATTCCCTCTCTAAGATCATAAAATAGTTTCATTCTTGGATGTATAAATGACATGTTTAAAACCCTTTTAAATTTTATTATCAAGACATTAGTGTGTTAAATGTTATAATATTAGTGAATCCGAAAGAAGAAAAAGCCCCAGTAAAATATATATAAGAAATTGGCTGTAAAAAATGCCAATGGGACTTTGGGATACTATTTAATGAAGTGCATACTTCATTTTGTCTACTAGCTTGCGAAATCATACTTTCAAGTCCAGTCATATCTGTCGGTTTTTTTCTAAAGTGTTCATAAAACCACTTAGGTTCACCATCTTCGAAGAATTGATCATATTTAGCCTTAGCCTCAAGAAATAAACATTTACCCGGTTTCCAACCATCAAAATTTACACTTTGGCATAGCCATGTTTCAATTAAGTTTAATTCAGGATTATATACCAATCTCACTTCAAGATGATGGTTTTAAAATCTGGAAATTATCAGTCAGTCGAGTCGTCAATTCTTTTGCTTTTTCTGGCAAAGTGACATGAAAAAAGTGACG
>NZ_JADEUF010000010.1 GCF_015163655.1 Xenorhabdus griffiniae
CCGGATGATAATTTCAGAATGGACGATTGACGCGTCGTTTAGCCGACGCGTATCCGGACTTTCAGTCCGTTAATCACTAACCCACCGACTTTAGTCGGTGGTTGTTCAGTTTAAAATTAAAAACCCCGCTGTAGTATCTTATATTCATATTCCTGAGCATTAAGCTGCGTTTGTAGTTGCAGCATAAATATTTCTTGATGTTTAAATTCATTGCAAACGCATAAATCAAGAGCAGCATATTGATATTCAGGCCATGTGTGAATAGTAAAATGTGACTCTGCTAATATTAGTACACCACTGACACCCCATGGTTGGAGTTGATGGAAATTATAAGTAACAACACTCAGTTCACATTGCTGGGCAATATCCAGCATAATTTTTTCAATGGCTGATACAGACTTCAGCACCTCTGCATCACAATCTTTCATATCTATGATAATGTGAGTGCCAAGTTGCCGTGTATTATCCGATAAATTGACTTTTTCCTGACCACGATATTGAAATTTAGTACCGTGACACTGATTACAAGTTGCCTCTATGAGCTGTTCTATCGTTAATATATTTTTTCCGTGTCCAATGGTTATCATGTTATTACATGATTTACATTGGTAAAATTTTATACGAGGATTAATTTCTCCAGTATAGAGTTTATCTGAATAATCATTTCCCCCTGAGATTATTGAGTATGTTTGAGGTGTAACAGAAAGGATATAGAGATCACTGACATTACTGATAATACTTCCGCCATGATATTTATTGAATTGTGGATAAATATTTTTGATAAAAAGATTCTGGTTATTGAATAATCTTTGAACTTCTTGGTTTTCCATTGGTTTTTTTTGACCAAAGGAGAGTAATATCTCACTATTATCATTTTTAGTGAAACTAATAGCACGTGATAAAAATAGTTTTAATCCGTTCAATGTATAAGGTGGATCTGTCAAGACGATGTCAAAATTTTTAGCGTATGAATTAGCAAGTTTTAGATCTAAGTATTCAGTATTAATGACAAAATCATTTTGCTCTGCGACATCTTGAATAAAGGTTAGTAGATCTTGATCGATATCCTTGACAAAAATATTTTTTGAACAATTGTAGCCGAGCTTTTTAAATGCCATCATCAGAGCTAAGGATGTCAAATCATCATCCCCCAAAAATAAAATATTCTGTTTAAATACTCTTGGGTTATTAAGTAATAGCATCACTCTTCGTATTGAAGTCTCTAATGTTGCATGTGCTTGATCTAACAAAACATTGACTTTAGGTCTGTTGTTATATATAGGCTCCAATAAAACAGCAAGCTCTTTCTCAAATTCTCCCCGTTTCTCCTCTAATGACAGCAAGTTATATTGATTTATATCAACTGATCGGTATTCCAGTTCATCTTGTACATATTTTATACCCATAGAGCGTAATTTAAAAACACCTTTGTTTTCAGCGTAGTCATATTTTATTAATTCTTTTTTAAATGCGGAGATGATAGGAATAGGTAAACCGCTTTTTAATGAAATATTTTTATTTGATGCACAGTTATATAAATACAAACGTATTAATAATGTCTCTAGCACTTCAACTGGGTGTGACAACTCCATATTATTTTTTATAACATTTAGTGTATTCATGGTAGTCTCTTTTTACGTGATTTATTAATTTTACAGCGTAATTAAAACTCAGAATTATTAACCTAAGTGTTTAAATCCCACTTGAATCTGCTAGCGTTGTTTTTTTCTGACGTATGCAATTTATCCTCCTCTCATAGAGTTGGGGAATTCACTTATACTTTTTATAAATCTATCCATAGGAAATAATAACGTGATTATTTCCTTGTCGCACAGCATGTTGAAAGTGAATTTTCCCCAATGGATCGTGCTATAGCGTCTGCCTTTGTTTCAACGTCTGAAACTCATGTGATACATGTGCCTACGGAAATTGAAGCTAATCCATTGTATGTTGGCACCACTGAGACAAATGTAATCCTTGCATTGCTTTGGCATGATAAGCGATATGATCTTCAATAAAGCTGGCGATAAAGTAATAGCTATGATCATATCCTGGCCGAAGATTTATCGTCACGGGATAACCGATTTTATCGCAAAGATCCTGCAATAAATGAGGGCGTAATTGCTCATCCAAAAAGTCATCATTGAGTCCCTGATCAATCAAAATAGGAAGCGGTTCTTTCGCATTCTTGATCAGTTCCACCGTATCATATTGTTCCCAATCTGATATATCTTCACCAAGATAGGCTGAAAATGCTTTTATTCCCCATGGAACCTGGCCAGGGGCTACAATGGGTGAAAATGCTGACACACTGCAATAACGTTCTGGATTTTTCAATGCAATGGTCATTGCGCCGTGACCTCCCATTGAATGTCCACTGATTGCTCGTATATTCGTTACTTCGAAGTGGGTTTCAATCAGGTTGGGGAGTTCTGAAACAACATAATCATACATACGATAGTGGGAAGCCCAAGGATATTTCGATGCATTGAGATAAAAGCCAGCACCTTTGCCAAGATCATAGGCGGGATCGTCAGCAACGTCATCACCTCGTGGGCTGGTATCTGGGGCCACAATAACGATACCCTGTTCAGCAGCATAACGTTGAGCACCTGATTTTGTAATAAAATTTTGCTCGGTGCAGGTCAAACCAGAAAGCCAGTAAAGTACAGGTAATTTTCTTTCTTTGATCTGAGGGGGTAAGAAAATTGCAAAACGCATCTGGCAACCCAAAACGTTTGATTCATGTTGATAGACATCCTGCCATCCACCAAAACAGGCGTGATGTTCGATTCTTTCCATGACTTCCTCTCTAAAATCATTTGTTACAGTGATTATTTTATTACTTGTCAGATACCGTGTTGGCTGGCAACACGGTTTTCTGTCAACGATCCAAACTGAATCAGTAGTGAATAACGGTTCGGATTGATTTACCTTCATGCATCAGATCGAAAGCCTCATTAATAGATTCCAGAGGCATCGTATGGCTAACGAAAGGTGCAAGTTCGATTTCACCTTTCATTGCTTTTTCCACCATTCCCGGCAACTGGCTGCGTCCTTTTACGCCACCGAAAGCGGTGCCTTTCCATGTACGTCCGGTAATAAGTTGGAATGGACGAGTGGAAATTTCCTGTCCCGCGCCCGCGACACCAATGATAACTGATTGTCCCCATCCTCGGTGTGCACACTCCAGAGCGGCACGCATGACATTGACATTGCCGATACACTCGAAAGTATGATCAACACCCCATTTGGTCATCTCCAGAATGACCTGCTGGATTGGTTTATCGTGGTCATTGGGATTGAGGCAATCAGTGGCACCAAATTGTCTGGCAAGTTTAAATTTAGCAGGATTGGTATCGATAGCAATAATGCGACCAGCTTTTGCCTGGCGAGCGCCCTGAACAACGGCCAGACCAATCCCACCCAGTCCGAAAACGGCAACAGAATCTCCCGGCTGCACTTTGGCTGTGTTGTGTACGGCACCGATACCCGTAGTGACACCACAACCCAACAGGCAAACTTGTTCATGGTTTGCCGTTGGATTTATTTTTGCCACGGAGACTTCAGCAACGACGGTGTATTCACTGAATGTAGAACACCCCATGTAGTGATAAACAGGTTGTCCATTGTAAGAAAAGCGTGTTGTGCCATCTGGCATGAGGCCCTTACCTTGCGTTTCACGGACTGCGATGCAAAGGTTTGTTTTCCCAGACTGACAGAATTCACATTTACCACATTCTGCCGCATATAATGGAATGACATGGTCACCAGGTTTGACGCTTGTGACACCTTCACCCACTTCGACAACGACACCGGCACCTTCATGCCCCAGGATAACGGGGAATATGCCTTCAGGATCGCTACCTGAAAGGGTAAAGGCATCTGTATGGCAGACACCTGTATGGCTGATTTTTATCATTACTTCACCGGCTTTTGGTGGAGCAACATCAATTTCGATAATTTCGAGTGGCTTGTTTGGCCCAAAGGCGACGGCAGCACGTGATTTCATATAATCCCTCTTTGATTTTTTGCACGGAATATTTTAATGCTTCTATTTGTCTGGATATTATCCGTATCGTTTTATTTTATTTTTGAGCTATGACTAATCAATCAATAAAAAATATTTATACGCATCAATATCACTATCATTATGTAATATCGCCGGTTCTTGGAACTAATTCAATCTTAATAAAATTAGAGAGTCTGTGTTTTTTACAAATAAAATCGAAGTTACCATATGGATTTTTACTAAATATTTTTTGTTCTCGGGGTTTGATTGAGAGGATATTCTAAGTGAACAATTTTCATTTTTTACTCCCTTTAGTAAAAAGTGAACAGTAAGGATGTTTTTCATATTCATAGACATTTTCATAAACTCCTCTATACCAATTTCACTTCAAGATGCGTGTGATTTCTCTCCCAAAGCGGGGGAGAAATCAGGTTTCATAGCGTTGTCAATTAAACTTAAACAGAGAAATAATGTCTTTTGTAAATTATTTAAAATAAAATGATCAATTTTATTGAGACCTGCTAATAATAGGCCCATCGATTAACTCATTTTATATCGTTCTATAAAAATCATTGAAGATGATATATCAATCGTCTTGCAAGATGCGTTTTATAATTTGCAAGCTGCAACTTGAAGTTGGATTGGTATAAACGCCCTTACCAAGTAGCTCTATATTCTGATTTCAAATCATGGAGGTTTAATGGCTGAATTCAATTCTCAACCCATTAAATTTGCTTATTGGGTACCAAATGTCTCAGGTGGATTGGTTATAAGTAAAATCCAGCAACGTACCAACTGGGATCATACTTATAATCGCAGTCTGGCTCAAATCGCCGAAAGTGTAGGTTTTGACTACGCATTGACCCAAATTAGATTTACTGCTGGATATGGTGCTGAAAACCAGCATGAATCGATGACTTTTTCGCAAGATCTGCTTTCGGTAACCAATAAATTGAAAATCATTGCTGCCCTTTTACCTGGGCCCTGGAAACCGGTGTTGGCCGCTAAACAGATAGCGACAATCAGTCAGCTTTATGGCGCCCGTATTGCGGTTAATATTGTTAGTGGTTGGTTTCGCGGTGAATTTAAAGCGATTGGTGAACCGTGGTTGGATCATGAGGAACGCTATTTGCGTTCTGAAGAATTTATCCGTTGCTTGAAAGGGATCTGGTCACAACCTGCGTTCAGTTTTTCTGGTGATTTTTATCGTTTTCATGATTATATTTTAAGCCCCAAGCCACAGACACCATTACCGGAAATTTTTCAAGGAGGGAGTTCCAGGGCTGCCAGAGACATGGCTGCGCGCGTTTCTGATTGGTATTTTACTAATGGCGGCAGTGTGGAATATATTCAAAAACAAATCGACGATATCAGAGCTAAAGCGTTATTGAATCATCATCAGGTAAAAATAGGCGTTAATGGTTTTGCTATTGCCCGTGATAATGAGAAAGAAGCTCGCGCAGTATTACAGGATATTTTAGATAAAAGTGATTTTGACGCGGTGAAAAGTTTCCATCATGAAGTTCAAAATGCGGGAAATGCATCACCAGAAAAAGAAGGAAACTGGGCAAAATCAACTTTTGAAGATCTTGTGCAGTATAATGACGGCTTTAAAACCAACCTTATTGGCACGCCATTACAAATAGCCCAACGAATTATTGAATATAAAAAAGTTGGCGTAAACCTGATGTTGCTTGGATTTTTGCATATGCAGGAAGAGCTAGAGTATTTTGGCAAAAATGTTATCCCACTTGTTAGAGAATTGGAACAACAAGCCGATTGAAATCTATTGGTTATATATCAATTTAACTTCAGGATGCGTGTGATTTCTCCCCCGCGAAGCGGGGGAGAAACAATATGTATCTTGAAGCTTGAAGTGAGATCGAGATATCAGATCATCCATTCAATTGACTAAGCTTCTCAATATTCTGCCATAAGCGGGTTACCCATTGCTCGACATGGGGGGCAGACAATAGGGTCATATGATTGCCGGGCACAACCATCGTATCGAGTTCTGCCACCAGAAGACGCCATTGGGTTTCACGAGTTCTCCTTTCATCCTTATCACCTTCCTCGGCGTTAACCAGATGGACACGCCCCTCATAACGATCACGAGGAATATAACTGGTGTTCAGATTAGCCTGCATAACACTAACAATCCCTTGCAACAGCGATATTGGTGTTTTGGCCGGGAAAAGACCTGCTTTGATCAGGGCACTGTGCAGATATTGAATTTGTTCGTCCGTGGTTAGGTTAGCAAAATCTTGCCGGGCGAGCGGAAGCGGCTGATTTAATATCATATTATAGATATCGATTAACTCCATGATTGTCTCAATACGGTTGACTGACTTGAGGGCACTCCCTTGCTGGTCAGGCTCATCGGTATCGATAAGAATCAGCTCGGATACCTGTTCTCCTTCCGCTTGCAATTGCAAGGCGATTTCAAAGGCAATCCAGCCGCCAAAAGAGTGGCCTAGCAGGTGATAAGGGCCATGAGGTTGGATTTGTCGGATATTTTGGATATAGGCACGGGCCGCGCCTTCAACACTGCGGTAAGGGGAATGATGTTCAATCATGAACCCACGTGCCTGTAAAGCATATACCGGAAGTTGCGCTGGGAACGACAGGGCCAGTTCGAGCAAACTGGATGGGCTGGCACCGGCACCCGGCAGGCAAAAGAGTGGCGATATGGATGGCGTGCCCTGCTGGATCATAACCAGTGGATCGAAGGAAGGTATATCCGGTAAATTTTCAGTGATTGAATCCACGATTTGGTTGAGCAGAGGCGGGTGCATAATGGAAAAATGCGTTCCGCCGATAGGGTGGAGCACTGAATCGTGACCGACAATGTCATGCCAGCCGTGCCAACTGTCACTGTTAACTAACTCCTCCGCCGTATAGAGGTGGACAGGTAAGGCGGATTTTTGCGCGATGTACCCCTGATCAAGCTGTGTAATCATATCGGCGGTATAGACACGCAGAAGAATATCTTCGCGCGTGATACCTGCCGACAGCCACTGGCGTTCAATACAGTGATCAAGCACTTGCTCCAGATTACTGAGGCTGTGCAGCTCTGCCAATGCTTCCTCATCGCCAATCATTTTTTGAGTATGCAGTGCGCTAATGATTAATTCTATTCGCCTTGCTTCCTCGTCTACAGAGGGGTTATCACTGTTTTTATGGGTGTGATAATAGGAATCGATCATACCAAGAAACGTGACTGTTTCACCGTCACGGGTTAATTGTTGGGCTATTTCATAGGCAATCAACCCGCCAATCGACCAGCCCATCAGACGATAAGGTCCTTGGGGTTGGAGGCGGCGAATGGCCTGAATATGGCAGGCGGCAAGTGCTTCAATCGACTCTGGAGGATGTTCCAATGTATGAATACCAAGCGCCTGTAAGGCATAGACCGGAAGTTCAGGTGGTAACAGGGTAGCCAAAGGAGAATATACCAGGGGATCGCCGGAAGTTTCGTGCACTAAGAATAAAGGCCGCAAAGTGCCTGTCGGACTGAGTGGGACAGGATTTGCATCAAATGGGGATACGGGCATGACGAATTGTTTCTTAACAGTCAAAGCCAGATCACATAAGGTTGGATGGGCGAACAGGGTGGTCAGTGAAACCTGCATATTTTGTTCGCGCATGCGATTCAACAACTGTATGGCGAGCAGAGAATGGCCGCCAAGCTCAAAGAAATGGTCATGACGGCTAATCCTCTCCAGTCCTAGTAAATCTTGCCAGATCTGGGCCAAAGTGATTTCTGTCTTATCGATGGGAGATTCATAGCCCCGCACTGCGAAAGCGGACTGATCGGGAACAGGGAACGCCTGCCGGTCGAGTTTACCGTTAGGGGTGAGCGGGAACGAGTCTAACGTAACAAAGGCACTGGGCAGCATATAGTCGGCAAGATATTGGGCGAGTTGCTGGCGCAGTTCTGTAGGCACTAATTCACTCCCTTCTTGCGGTAACAGGTAAGCGACCAGTCGTTTTTGGCCGGGTTCATCTTCGCGAGCAATCACCACTGCCTCACGTACACCGTCACATTGCGTGAGTCTGGCTTCGATTTCTCCCAGTTCAATGCGGAACCCGCGTAACTTGACCTGAAAATCATTGCGTTCTAAATATTCAATCGCGCCATCGGGTAGCCAACGCCCCAGATCACCGGTCTTGTACATACGGGCATCAGGCTGGTTGCTAAACGGGTCCGCCACAAATTTTTCTGCGGTTAAATCGGGGCGATTGAGATAACCACGGGCTACGCCTGCGCCACCGATATGAATTTCACCACTGACGCCGATAGGAACCGGACGGCCGTGCGTATCCAGAATATAAATACGGGTATTCGGCAATGGATAGCCAATCGGGATGTTATTGGTAATATCAGTCGATAGCGTGCTCGTTCCATCCACTTTTAATGTGGTCGCAATGACCGTGGTTTCGGTAGGACCATAAGAGTTAATCCAACGGCAGGATTGCGTTTCAGGTATAGATTGCCAACTGATTAAATGGCGCAGTTCCGCTTTCTCGCCACCGACGATAACGGTGCGCAGATATTGGCCGAAACCACTGCGTCCTGCCATCATCTCCTGTACCCATTGATGCCAGAAGGCGGTCGGCATATCCATGATAGTGATTTTCTGCTTATTTAACAGATCGACAAATTCTGCATCCGGTACACGGATATGAGCAGGGCGCAGTATCAGTGTTGCTCCCGATGCGAGGGTAGGGAAAATATCGGATACCGAGGTATCAAAGGCGATAGTCGCAAATTGCAGGATACGATCCCCTGATTGTGGCTCGCTGGTCTGGTGTTGCGCATGGATAAAGTTCACCACATTGCGGTGCTCCAGCATCACGCCTTTGGGCTGGCCGGTGGAGCCGGAAGTATAGATAATATAAGCCAGATGATGGGGTTGAAGTTGAATATCCGGATTATGGATCGGCTGTTTTGCTACGTTATTGCGGTGGCTTTCATCGTCCAGCAACCAGACGGGGATATCTGATATTGGCAACAGTCCCTGTAAAGGGTGCTGTGTCAGCAATAACACCGGTTTGCTGTCCGACAGTTGATACGCCAGACGTTCGGCCGGGTATTCGGGATCGAGCGGAACATAGCCGGCTCCCGCCTTAAGAATGGCGTACAAACCAATAATCAAATCCAGACTGCGGTCAACACAGATTGCCACGCGATCATCGGGGCGTACACCCGCCTCAATCAATTGGTGTGCCAGCTGGTTAGCCTGGCGGTTTAGTGCCGCATAACTCAGTTCGTTTTCGCCAAAGACCAATGCAATTGCATCCGGTGTGCGTACTGCCTGCTGTTCAAACAGTTGATGAATTAAGGCGTCTTGCGGATAAGAGACGACGTTATCGTTAAATGTTTCCAGTAGTTGGGTACGTTCGGCCCGTGGCAAGATATCGATAGCATGGATAGGCTGCTCAGGTGCATATTGCAGCGCAGCCACAATGCCTTCCAGTGCCGTCTTCATATAGGCAGTAATGCGTACCGGATTAATTTGCTGGCTGCATTGTGCGGTCAGTACAAATCCGTCATCAAAATCGTCCACATCCAGGGATAAGGGGTAGTTACTGCGCTCTTCACTGTCCAACACCTGAATACCGTTCCAAACCGATGAATGCGCCGCTTCCTCATCACGCGGGCTATGACGGAAATTCAGCAGGCTGTTAAACAGTGGCAATGAGGCCGGTACACCGCTGCACCGCTGGGCAATCGCCAGGGGGGTTTGTTCATGATCCAGTAATTCACTCAGGCGTTGGTAGGTTTCCTGTACCGCCTGTTTTACGGTACGGGCCTGTAACTGGATACGGACTGGCAGGGTATTGATAAACATCCCCAGTATGCGGTCAGCCCCAGCGCCACCTTGCAGTCGGCCCAGTAGCACGGAGCCAAATACGACATCATCGCGGCCGCTGGTTTGTGCCAGCACTTGCCCCCAGGCTACATGGAACAACACACTGGGACTCACACCTATATGACGAACTTGAGAGCGGATTGTCTTCGCCAACGTGGGATCAAGCAGAAGACGGTGCTCGTCGATAACACTATTATCGTTGGGTACGTCGAGTATCCCAAAGGGTGCCGTAGGTTCATCAATATCAGCGAGCTGGCTACGGAAATAGGTTTCATGCTCTGCCGCTGGCACACGTAATGTTTGGGCAATAAAGTTGCGGTAGGGCAGCATAGTAGGCAGTGTTTTTGCATTGCCCTGGAGTATCTGGGCAATTTCCGCAAAAATCAGCTCCAGTGTCATATGGTCACTGACCAGATGGTGGAAACGCAAAGCCAGAATCCATTCATTTTGTACCGGATCATGGGCGATATCGATAGCAAAGAGGGGCGCTTGATTTAAATTAATTTGATGCTGGCGCGGATCAGTATAAGCCTGTAATTGTGCTGGAATATCAACCGTTGTGGTGGGGATGAACTCATGGATAGTCAGCGGAGCCTGACGCCAGACCACTTGAACCGGCTGCTCCAGTCCTTGCCAATAAACTGCCGTACGCAGGATATCATGGCGGTTGATAACCTGTTGCAAGGCATCCAGAAAGTTATCGAGACGAGTACGGGTATCAAAAGCGAGTAAACTTCGCAGCAGATAAATATCCCCTTGTGACTGTAACAGATGGTGGAACAGGATACCTTCCTGTAACGGCGCCAGCGGATAGATATCCTGCACATTCATTGCGCCGCCGGGGATCTGCTCAACGAGGGTATCAATCTCAGCCTGGGAGAGAGAAACCAAAGGCAGCATATCGGGCGTAATGGCGGTACAATTTTCGGGGATACGGTTAGGTGGCACGACAAAGGTGTGGCTCTCATGCTGGATTGCTTGCGCCATATCGGTGAGAACAGGTGAGGAAAATACACTGCGAATCTCAAGTTGCCAGCCCAGATTACGCAGTTCTTCGACCAGGCTAACAATAATCAGCGAGTGGCCGCCGAGTTTAAAGAAATGGTCATGGCGACTGATCTGCTCTAAGCCCAAGAGTTTTTGCCAAATCTGCGCCAGAGCGATTTCTCTCTCACCGACGGGAGCTTCGTAGTTGCAGGTCACGGCCGCCGATAAATCGGGCGCCGGCAGAGCCTGGCGGTCGAGTTTACCGTTAGGGGTGAGCGGGAACGTGTCTAACGTAACAAAGGCACTGGGCAGCATATAGTCGGCAAGATATTGGGTGAGTTGCTGGCGCAATTCCGCAGGCACCAATTCAACACCTTCCTGCGGTAACAAGTAGGCGACCAGTCGTTTCTGACCAGGTTTATCTTCACGAACAATCACCGCCGCCTCACGTACCCCGTCACATTGCGTCAGTTTGGCTTCGATTTCTCCCAGTTCAATGCGGAACCCGCGTAGCTTGACCTGAAAATCATTGCGGCCAAGGTATTCAATATTGCCATCGGGCAACCAACGGCCGAGATCGCCGGTTTTGTACATGCGAGCATCGGGCTGCGAAGAGAACGGATCGGCCAGGAAGCGTTCAGCCGTGAGTTCAGGGCGGTTAAGATAGCCGCGAGCCACACCGGTGCCACCAATATAAATTTCACCGGCAACACCAAGAGGCAGCAACTGGCATTGTGTATCCAGAATATAGATCTGGGTGTTAGCAATTGGCCGACCAATGCTAGGCTGAGACAATGCTGAACTCACCGGACAGAGGGTGGCATCTACCGTACATTCTGTTGGCCCATAAACATTGATAAAGCGAGTCGTTTCTATTTCTTGCAGTCTGGACCATGTTGAAGGAGGAATACTGTCACCACCGATTAGCGCCAGCTTAGGTTGATAGCCGGCACGGGTTCCCAGTCCGGCCTCTAACAGCCATTGTAATTGAATGGGCGTACAGTCGAACATGTCCACAAGGTGGCGTGCAAAATAGCGCCAGAGTTGCTGGCTGTCGGCACGGATCTCTTCAGGCACGATGATCAATGTATGACCTGAAAGTAACTGAAGCCAGATTTTCACCGAGGCATCGAACACAATACTGGCATTCATAGCGATGCGACATGGCGGGTTAAGGGCAAGCGCTGCATTCAATCCGGTATGAAGATTGATGACATTCCGGTGTGCCACCATCACCCCTTTAGGCTGTCCTGTCGAACCGGAAGTGTAAATCACGTAGGCCAGATGGTGTGGCGTGAGTTCCAATGTTTGAGCATCGGGATTGTTTTCAGTTCCTTTATCAAAGAGAGCGGGGGACTGAATATCGAGTAAAATGTCAGGCAGGGCGCAGTCCAGCATGTCAATGAATGCAGATTGGGTAAGCAGGGCTACCGGTGCAGCATCATCGATCATGTAAGCCAGACGTTCAGCCGGATAGGTTGGGTCCAGTGGTACATAGGCTCCGCCGGCTTTGAGGATAGCCAGTAATCCCACCATCATCTCCAGGCCACGTTCAACACAGATAGCGATTCGATCATCAGGACGTACCCCCACGGTAATCAGATGATGCGCCAGACAATTGGCACGGCGGTTCAATTCATGGTAGCTGAAAGAAAAATCGCCGAAGACAACGGCGGTGGCGTCAGGTGTGCGGGCTGCTTGCTGCTCAAACAGTTCATGGATCAGGATGCCTTGTGGGAAATCAGTCCTGGTGGTGTTGAACTCGGTCAGTAACTGTTGATATTCAGCGTCAGGCAAGATTGACAGACCCAAAACAGGCCGCTGGGGTTCGTTCATTAGGGCTTCGACCAGATTGCTGATGGTAGTGACCAAATAATCCGCTATCCGGGCAGGGTCAATTGTGGTGACGGACTTGATTGATATGCTGAACGCTTCCCCAAGGTCATCCACGGAGAGGGTCAATGGGTAGTTAGTTCGTTCCTCAGAAAGCAACAGGCGGATGCCATCCCAGACAGTATCATTCGTGTTTGGTTGGCTATGGCGATAATTCAGTAAGGTACTGAACAGCGGCATTGGCTGTGCTACACCACTGCACCGTTGTGCCAGTGCTAACGGGGCTTGCTCATGCTCCAATAAGGCGGTCAGATTATGGTAGGTATCTTGCACGATGTCTCGTGCCGTGCGTCCGCCCAAAGTGATACGCAGGGGCAGCGTGTTGATAAACATTCCCAATATGTGGTCAGCTCCAGCACCACCTTGCAGACGACCTAAAAGTACGGAGCCAAATACGACATCATCGCGGCCACTGGTTCGTGCCAGCACTTGCCCCCAGGCCACATGGAACAACACACTGGGACTCACACCTATATGACGCGCTTGAGAGCGGATTGTCTTCGCCAACGTGGGATCAAGCAGAAGACGATGTTCGTTAATAACACTATTATCGTTGGGTACATTGAGTATCCCAAAGGGTGCCGTAGGTTCATCAATATCAGCGAGTTGGCTACGGAAATAAGTTTCATGCTCTGCCGCGGGTACATGTAATGTTTGGGCAATAAAGTTGCGGTAGGGCAGCATCGTGGGCAGTGTTTTTGCATTGCCCTGGAGTATCTGGGCAATTTCCGCAAAAATCAGCTCCAGTGTCATATGGTCACTGACCAGATGGTGGAAACGCAAAGCCAGCAGCCATTCATTTTGTACTGGATCATGGGCGATATCGGTAGCAAAGAGGGGCGCCCGGTTCAAATCAATTTGATGCTGGCGAGGATCAGTGTAATCCTGTAACTGCGCTGGAATATCAACCGTTGTGGTGGGGATGAACTCATGGATAGTCAGCGGAGCCTGACGCCAGACCACTTGAACCGGCTGCTCCAGTCCTTGCCAATAAACTGCCGTACGCAGGATATCATGGCGGTTGATAACCTGTTGCAAGGCATCCAGAAAGTTATCGAGACGAGTACGGGTATCAAAAGCGAGTAAACTTCGCAGCAGATAACTATCCCCCTGTGACTGTAACAGATGATGGAACAGTATCCCTTCCTGTAAGGGAGACAGTGGATAGATATCCTGCACATTCATTGCGCCGCCTGAGATCTGTTCAACGATAGCATCAATTTCGGTCTGGGAGAGAGAAACCAAAGGCAGCATATCGGGCGTAATATCCGTACAATTTTGGGGGATACGATTGGGTGGCACGACAAAGGTGTGGCTACCATACTGGATTGCTTGCGCCATATCGGTGAGAACAGGTGAGGAGAATACACTACGAACCTCGAGCTGCCAGCCCAGATTACGCAGTTCTTCGACCAGGCTAACAATAATCAGCGAGTGGCCGCCAAGTTTAAAGAAATGGTCATGGCGACTGATCTGCTCTAAGCCTAAGAGTTTTTGCCAAATCTGCGCCAGAATGATTTCTCTCTCACCGACAGGGGCTTCGTAGTTACGGGTCACGACCGCCGATAAATCGGGAGCAGGCAGAGCCTGACGGTCGAGTTTACCGTTAGGGGTGAGCGGGAACGTGTCTAACGTAACAAAGGCACTCGGCAGCATATAGTCGGCAAGATATTGGGCGAGTTGCTGGTGCAGTTCCGCAGGCACTAATCCACTTCCTTCTTGCGGTAACAGGTAAGCGACCAGTCGTTTTTGGCCGGGTTCATCTTCGCGAGCAATCACCACCGCTTCACGTACCCCGTCACATTGCGTCAGTTTGGCTTCGATTTCCCCCAACTCAATGCGGAAGCCACGTAATTTAACCTGAGCATCGTTGCGGCCGAGGTATTCGATATTGCCATCGGGCAGCCAGCGGCCGAGATCACCGGTTTTGTACATACGGGCGTCGGGCTGCGAAACGAAGGGATCAGTCAGGAAGCGCTCGGCGGTGAGTTCAGGTCGGTTCAGATAACCGCGCGCCACACCGGCACCGGCAATATAAATTTCTCCTGTTACACCGTGCGGAACGGGCTGATCGTGTGCATCCAGAATATAAATCCGGGTATTGGCGATCGGACGACCAATCGGCGGTGGATTATCCGCTGCGGTGGCAACACAGGGATAGAGTGTGGCACAGACCGTGATTTCCGTTGGTCCATAGGCATTAAGCATTTGCCGCCCGGGTGACCAGCGTTTGACCAAGGTTGACGGACAGGCCTCTCCTCCCACCAGCAAAGTTTGCAAGGTATCGGGCAGGGAATCCATCGCGGCTAACGCAGTGGGTGACAAGAGAACATGGCTGATAGCCTGCTCGGTTAAGTAGCGAGACAGTATGGTTCCGGGCAAGAGATCAGCCCGCTTGGCGAGATAGAGACGCCCACCTGCCATTAAGGCCATGCAAGATTCCCAAATACAGGCATCGAAACTGTTTGAGGCAAACTGTAAAACGCGACTGTTGGCGGTGAGTGCCAACGTATGTTGCTGGGTGGTGATTAAGTTGCACAGGCTTTGGTGTTCAATCATCACCCCTTTGGGTTGCCCGGTTGAACCGGAAGTATAAATAACATAAGCCAGATGGTGTGATGCTAAACCCAATGCCTGCGCGTCTGGATTGCTGGTGGGTTGGGTTGACAGACACGGTTCAGGGTTATCCAGCAAGACGGTGGGTAGGGTGTTAAACTGAACGAGCCACTCTGACTGGACTAACCCTGATTGGGTCAGTAAAGCCACCGGAGCGGCATCTTCCAGCATATAGGCCAGTCGTTCGGACGGATAGGCCGGATCAAGTGGCACATAAGCTCCGCCCGCTTTAAGGATAGCCAGCAAGCCGACCACCATCTCCAGGCTGCGCTCGGCACAAAGGGCGACGCGATCATCCGGATGCACGCCTAATGCAATCAGATAATGGGCCAACTGATTGGCGCGGTGGTTTAACTCACCATAGCTCAGTGTCTGGTCTTCATAGACAACGGCAATCGCTTCAGGATGCTGGGCGGTTTGCATCTCAAACAATTGGTGGATCAACGCCTCTTGGGGGAAATCGGTTTGAGTCGTGTTGAAATCTGCCAGCACTTGTTGCCGCTCTGCCGCCGGTAAGATAGGGATATCATGTATCGTTTGTTGTGGGTTGTGAATTAAGGCATCAACCAAACCGCTGATGGCAGTTGCCAGATAGGTGGTGATCCGTTCCGGTGCAATTTCACTGACAGTCAGCGCCGTGAGTTGGAAGCCGTTCCCCAAGTCATCCACTGACAGGGTGATGGGATAGTTAGTGCTTTCCTTTGCGGTCAAAATACGTATGCCTGCCCAAGCAGTGTCAACTGCCTCGGTTTCACCCTCTGCCGTTTCATTCGAAGGGCCATGACGATAATTGAACAACGTGCTGAACAGCGGCATAGGTAACTCTACGCCACTGCACTGTTGTGCCAGCACCAATGGAGACTGCTCATGCTCCAGCAAGGTGGTCAGGTTGTGATAGGTATCTTGCACGATGTCTTGTACCGTGCGTCCAGTCAGAGAGATACGCAGGGGCAAGGTATTGATAAACATTCCCAGTATTTGGTCAGATCCCGCGCCACCTTGCAAACGTCCCAGAAGTACGGAGCCAAATACCACATCATCACGGCCGCTGGTATGGGCCAATACCTGCGCCCACGCGACATGAAACAACACACTGGGGCTGACACCGAAGCGACGCGCCTGAGTACGGATGGCTTTGGCCAAATCCGGTGCGATAGAGAGATGGGCTTCAGTAATCAGGTCGTTGTCAGTTTGTACCTTAAGTATCCCAAAGGGGGCGGTGGGTTCATTAATATCCGCCAGTTGGGCGCGGAAATAAGCCTCGTGGTCGGTGATCGGTACGCTTAAGATTTGGGCGATAAAATTACGGTAAGGCAGTACCGTTGGCAGTTTCTCCGTCTTGCCTTGCAAGATAAGCGTAATTTCCGCCAAAATCAGTTCCATTGTCAAATGGTCGCTGACCAAATGATGAAAGCGCAGCGCCAGCAGCCATTCATCTTGGGCCGGATTCGGGGCGATATCCGCGGTAAAGAGAGGAGCCTGGTTCAAATTGATACGGTGCTGGCGTGGATCGGTGTGAGCCAGTAACTGCGCTGGAATGTCACCCACCGAAGCAGGGATGAATTCACGGACAATCAGTGATGCCTGACGCCAGACCACTTGCACCGGTTGTGCCAGATCTTGCCAGTAAGCGGCGGTGCGCAGGATATCATGCCGGTCGATGACGTGTTGCAGCGCCGCTAAAAAGGCATCCAGGCGCTCACGGGTATCAAAAGCAAGTAAACTTTGCAGCAGATAATTATCCCCTTGTGCCTGTAACAAATGATGGAACAGGATACCTTCCTGCAAGGGAGCCAGTGGATAGATATCCTGTACATTGCCTGCGCCACCGGGGATCTGCTCAACGAGGGTATCGATCTCAGCCTGAGAAAGAGAGACTAAAGGCAGCATATCGGGCGTGATAGCCGTACAATCTTCGGGGATACGGTTGGGTGGCACGGCAAAGGCGCAGACCTCACGCTGGATAGCCTGAGCCATATCGGTAAGGACGGGTGAGGAGAATACGCTGCGAATATCAAGTTGCCAGCCCAGCTTACGTAGTTCTTCGGTTAGGCTGACAATCATCAGTGAATGGCCGCCGAGTTCAAAGAAATGGTCATGGCGGCTGACTTGTTTCAATCCCAGAAGTTTTTGCCAGATTTGAGCTAAGGCGATTTCTGTCTCACCGACAGGGGCTTCATAGCCGCGAGCAACAACCGCCGATAAATCGGGAGCAGGCAGAGCCTGGCGGTCGAGTTTACCGTTAGGGGTGAGCGGGAAAGTCTCTAAAGTGACAAAGGCACTGGGCAGCATATAGTCAGCGAGGTGCTGAGTGAGTTGCTGACGCAGTTTAGCAGGGATCAGTTCAGCCCCCTCTAACGGACGCAAATAGGCCACCAGCCGTTTCTGACCGGGCTCATCTTCACGGGCTAATACCACGGCTTCGCGCACGCCGTCACATTGTTCCAGTTTTGCCTCGATTTCCCCCAATTCAATGCGGAAGCCACGCAGTTTGACCTGAAAATCATTGCGGCCCAGGTATTCGATATTGCCATCGGGTAGCCAGC
Source organism: Xenorhabdus griffiniae (assembly GCF_015163655.1). Taxonomy (GTDB): domain Bacteria; phylum Pseudomonadota; class Gammaproteobacteria; order Enterobacterales; family Enterobacteriaceae; genus Xenorhabdus; species Xenorhabdus griffiniae. The sequence goes on from NZ_JADEUF010000010.1 coordinate 17,931, forward strand.
GACCGAGATCGCCAGTCTTGTACATACGGGCATCAGGTTGCGAAGAGAACGGATCGGTCAGGAAACGTTCGGCAGTGAGTTCAGGCCGGTTCAGATAGCCTCTGGTGACACCGTCACCGACGATATAGATTTCACCTGCCACGCCGAGTGGAGCCGGTTGACCGTGGGGGTCAAGAATATAGATCCGCAGATCAGCCAGTGGCTGACCAATCAAACTGCCCCGTCCTGAATAAATATCGGCTTCGGTCAGTTCGTGATAGGTAGCATGAACAGTAATTTCGGTGATGCCATACATATTGACCAGACGGGTTTGCGCGGTCGGATTGCGGGCCACCCACGGGACAAGGGTATGTAATTCCAGCGCCTCACCGCCAAAAATAATGCACCGCAGGGCGTGTTCAGCCACACCCTCCACACCCTGAGCGGCAATCAGTGAACGGAAAGCACTGGGTGTCTGGTTTAAGATCGTGACGTGTTCACGGCACAATAGCGAATAGAATAGCTGCGGTGAACGGGCACATTCGGCTGAAATAACGACCAACCGACCGCCGTAAGCTAAAGCCCCCCACAATTCCCAGACGGAGAAATCGAAAGCAAATGAGTGGAACAGCGTCCAGACGTCTTTATCATCAAACTGGAAACGGGTTTGCGTTGCGGCTAACAGGCGGATGACATTGGCGTGTTCAACCATCACCCCTTTCGGCATTCCGGTCGATCCCGACGTGTAAATCACGTAGGCCAGATGGCGGGATGTCAGCCCCAGCGCCTGCGCGTCTGGATTATCAGCCGGTTGGGCGGCCAAAAACGATTCAGGGTTATTAAGGATATTATCCAGCAAGATCACCGGCACGGTGCTGTCAAGTTTATCGCATAATGTGGCCTGCGTCAGTAAAACCACCGGTGCCGCATCATCCAGCATATAGGTCAAACGCTCGGCGGGATAAGCGGGATCGAGCGGGACATAAGCACCACCTGCTTTGAGTATGGCCAGTAGCCCCACCACCATCTCCAGACTGCGTTCGACACAAATGGCTACTCGGTCGTCATGGTGGACACCCAGCTCAATCAGGTGATGGGCCAGACGATTAGCATGACGGTTCAATGCCTCATAGCTGAGAGACTGATTGCCATAAACGACGGCAGTTGCATTGGGTGTTTTTGCCACTTGTGCTTCGATTAATTGATGGAGCAGTGTCTCTTGCGGGAAATCAACTTGAGTGGCGTTAAAACCGGTGAGCAGTTGTTGCCGTTCTGCTGCTGGTAAGATAGGAATATCCCGGATCCGCTGTTGTGGATTGTGAACCAGGGCATCGATCAAACCGCTGATGGCGGTCGCCAGATAGGTATTAATTCGTTCTGGTGCAATTTCGCTGATAGTCTGCGTCGTGAGCTGAAAGCCGTTCCCTAAATCATCCACTGACAGGGTGATGGGATAGTTAGTGCGTTCCTCTGCGGACAAAGTCCGTATGCCTGTCCAAATGGTATCAACCGCCTCTGTTTCGCCAGAGGAACTATGACGATAATTGAGCAAGGAGCTGAACAGCGGCATGGGTTGTTCCACGCCACTGCACCGTTGTGCCAACACTAACGGTGTCTGTTCATGTTCCAGCAAGGTGATCAGATTGTGATAGGTATCCTGCACGATGTCTTGTACTGAGCACCCGTCCAGAGAGATACGCAGGGGCAGGGTGTTGATAAACATACCCAGTATGCGATCAGCCCCCGCGCCGCCTTGCAGGCGACCCAGTAGCACGGAGCCAAACACCACATCATCGCGGCCGCTGGTGTGGGCTAATACCTGCGCCCAGGCGACATGGAACAGCACACTGGGACTGATTCCCAGCCGACGCGCTTGAGAGCGAATTGCCTTCGCTAACGTAGGGTTAAGCGGGAGACGATGTGTGTTGATGGCACTATTATCGCTGGGTACGTTGAGTATGCCGAAGGGGGTGGTGGGTTCATCAATATCCGCCAGTTGATCACGGAAATAGGCTTCATGCTCTGCTACTGGCACACTTAATGTTTGGGCAATAAAGTTGCGGTAGGGCAGCATGGTGGGTAGTGTTTTTGCATTGCCCCGTAGGATTTGGGCAATTTCCGTTAAAATAAGCTCCAGGGTCAGATGGTCACTGACCAGATGATGGAAACGCAAGGCCAACAGCCATTCATCCTGTATCGGATCATGGGCGATATTGGCGATAAACAGTGGGGCGTGATTCAGATTGATACGGTGCTGACGCGGATCGGTGTAAGCCTGCAACTGTGCTGAAATATCATCTTGCGCAGCAGTTGGGGTAAAAATCTTGATATCCAGTTGTGCCTGACGCCAAACTACTTGAACCGGTTGCTCCAATCCTTGCCAGAAGATAGCGGTGCGCAGGATATCATGGCGGTTGATAACCTGTTGCAAGGCCGTCAGAAAGTTATCGAGGCGATCACGGGTATCGAAAGCGAGTAAGCTTTGCAGCAGATAATTATCTCCCTGTGTTTGTAACAGATGATGGAACAGGATCCCTTCCTGCAACGGAGATAATGGATAAATATCCTGTACATTACGGGCTCCACCGGAAACGGTATCAACGATGGCGTCGATCTCGGCTTGAGAAAGCGAAACCAGTGGCAACATATCGGGGGTAATGGCCGAACAGTCTTCCGGAATAAGGTTAGGAGGCACCACGAAAGCCTGAGTGTCATGCTGGATAGTCTGGGCCATATCGGTGAGGATCGGCGAGGCGAACACGCTGCGGACATCAAGCCGCCAGCCCAAATTGCGCAGCTCTTCGATCAGACTGACAATCATCAGCGAATGGCCGCCGAGTTCGAAGAAATGGTCGTGGCGACTGACACGCTCCAGTCCTAGCAGGTCTTGCCAGATTTGGGCCAACGCGGTTTCTATCCTGCCATGTGGGGGTTCATAACCCTGGGTTACCACGGCAGATGAATCCGGCGCAGGCAGGGCCTGACGGTCAAGTTTGCCATTGGGGGTCAGGGGAAAATCCGTGAGCGTGACAAAGGCACTGGGCAACATATAGTCAGCGAGATGTTGGGAGAGTTGCTGGCGCAGTTTAGCTGGTACCAACTCAACCCCCTCCTGCGGTAACAGGTAAGCGACCAGTCGTTTCTGGCCGGGTTCATCTTCGCGCGCCAACACAATTGCTTCGCGCACACCATCACATTGGCTGAGTTGGGTTTCGATTTCCTCCAGTTCGATACGAAAGCCCCGCAATTTGACCTGAAAATCATTGCGGCCAAGGTATTCAATATTGCCCTCGGGCAGCCAGCGGCCGAGATCGCCGGTTTTGTACATGCGGGCATCAGGTTGCGAAGAGAACGGATCGGTCAGGAAACGCTCAGTAGTGAGTTCAGGGCGATTCAGATAACCACGCGCCACACCGGCACCGGCAATATAAATTTCCCCTGCCACACCACGAGGAACGGGCTGGCCGTGTGCATCCAGAATATAAATTCGGGTATTGGCGATCGGGCGGCCAATTGGTGGCGGATTATCTGTTGCACTCTCATCGGAAGAGATACAGGGGTAGAGTGTGGCACAGACCGTGGTTTCCGTTGGTCCATAGGCATTAAGCATTTGCCGCCCGGGTGACCAGCGTTTGACCAGGGTTGGCGGACAAGCTTCTCCCCCTACCAGTAGGGTTTGCAAGGTATCGGGCAGGGAATCCATCGCAGCCAACGCAGTCGGTGACAAGAGAATATGGCTGATAGCCTGATCGGTTAAGTAGCGAGACAGTATGGCTCCCGGCAACAAATGAGTTCGTTTGGCCAGATAGAGACGAGCACCCGCTATTAAAGCCATACAACATTCCCAGATACTGGCATCGAAGCTGTTTGAAGCAAACTGTAAGACGCGACTGTCGGTGGTGAGTGACAGGGTATGTTGCTGGGTGGCTATCAAATTGCACAGGCTTTGATGTTCGACCATTACCCCTTTCGGTTGCCCGGTTGAACCGGAAGTATAAATAACATAGGCCAGATGATGAGGCATTAACTCCAAAGCTTGAGGATTTGGGTTATCAGTGGGTTGGTTTGCCAGGCACGGTTCAGGGTTATCCAGTAAGACGGTGGGGAGGGTGTTAAACTGAACGAACCATTCTGACTGGGTCAGCCCTGATTGGGTCAGTAAAGCCACCGGAGCGGCATCATCCAGCATATAGGCCAGTCGTTCGGACGGGTAGGCCGGATCAAGCGGCACGTAAGCCCCGCCCGCTTTAAGGATAGCCAGAAAACCGACTATCATTTCCAGACTGCGTTCGGCACAAATAGCGACACGATCATCCGGATGCACACCCAACGCAATCAGATAATGGGCCAACTGATTGGCGCGGTGGTTTAATTCACCATAGCTCAGTGTCTGGTCTTCGTAGATGACAGCAAGGGTATCGGAATGCTGTGCGGCCCGTGCCTCAATGAGTTGGTGAATCAATGCTGCTTGTGGGAAATCAATTTGGGTGGCATTGAAGTCAACCAGCAGTTGTTGCCGTTCTGATGCGGGCAGCATCGGTAACGTGGCAATAAGTTGGGTGTCATCCGTCACCATGGCGGTTAGCACATTGTTGAAATAACCGGCTATCCGCTCAACGGTGGCGGCATCAAATAAATCGGTAGCATATTCCAGCTCACCGACCAGACCGGCCTCGGTTTCACTCAGTGATAAGGTTAAGTCAAAATGAGTACTGTGATGTTCCTGAGCAATCGTTGTCAGTTGTAACCCCGGCAGGCTCAACTCTTGGGCTGGGGTGTTGTTTAAGGCCAGCATCACCTGAAAGAGCGGGTTGTAGCTTAAACTGCGTTCCGGCTGGAGCGCTTCCACCACCTGCTCGAAAGGCAGATCCTGATGACTATAGGCGGCCAGCGCACGCTCCCGCACCTGGGCCAGCAAATCTGTCACACGGAAGTTATCATGGCAGGAGATACGCAAGGCCAGCGTATTAACAAAGAACCCCATCAACCCTTCCAGTTCCTGGTGTGGGCGGTTAGCGACGGGGGTGCCAATAACAATATCATTCTGCCCACTGAGCCGGGCCAGTACCAGACCCCAGGCACTGAGCACTGTCATAAACAAGGTAGTATGATGACGTTGCCCAAGTTCTTTCAGTGAAGCCAATAAGTCGGCATCAATGTGCACTGGCACTTGGTTGCCCGCATAGGTTTGTACTGCCGGACGTGGCCGGTCGGTTGGGAGGGTGAGTAAGGCCGGCGCATCAGCAAGCTGGGAGCACCAGAAATCACGTTGTTCTGTGAAGGCGGTGCCTTGTAACTGCTCCTGTTGCCAGACCGCATAATCAGCATACTGGATCGGCAGGGGCGGCAAAGGATCAGGCTGGCCGTCAAGGGCCGCACGGTAAAAGGTGACCAGTTCTTGCACCAGTACACCGATGGACCAGCCGTCAGTGATAATGTGATGCAGGGTCAGCAACAGCACATGTTCGTCGTCGGCCAGTTGCAGCAGTTGAGCACGGATCAGCGGTCCCTGGGTAAAATCGAAGGGTGCCTGTGCCTCGCTATCGGCCAGTTCGGCAACACGCTGGGTGTGCAAAGCGGGATCGAGCAGGCGCAGGTCGTGGCAGGACAGGGCAAAACCAATGTCAGCCGGATCGATATGCTGGCGGGGCTGGCCTTCTACCAGAACAAAACGGGTACGCAGGCTTTCATGACGGGCAATCAGGCGATCCAGTGATGCTTTCAGCGCAGGGTAGTCGAGCTGGCCAGTGAGGCGTAATGACACTGGCAGATGATAAGCCTGACTGGCTGCCGGATCGAGCTGGCTGATAAACCATAGCCGCTGCTGAGCAAAAGAAAGCGGCAGGGGCTGATGCCTGTTCGCGGGTTTAATGAATGCCGGTTGCTGTTGTCCCTCGCGAGCTTTCAGTTGTTCTTCAAGTCTTTTCTCCAAAACCGCACGTTTCAACTCATCGATATTCATATTGATCTTCGTCATTGTTTACTGCCTCCGCGGGTCTCTTTTCCGCTTAAAATGGTCATCAATTCTTCTGCTGACAGTGAGTCAAGATCGTTTTGAATTGACTCAAGTTCGTTTCCCCCTACGACATTCATTTGTGCTGAGAGAATGACGTTGGCTTGCTCCACTAATGTGGTGGAAGTGAATAACGCCGTCAGAGGGATACTGACCAGAAATTTATCTTGTATGCGGGTTATCAATCTGACGACCATCAGCGAATGGCCGCCAATTTCGAAGAAATGGTCGTGGCGACTGACACGCTCCAGTCCTAGCAGGTCTTGCCAGATTTGGGCCAACACGGTTTCTATCCTGCCTTGTGGCGGTTCATAACCCTGGGTTACCACGGCAGACGAATCCGGCGCAGGCAGGGACTGACGGTCGAGTTTACCGTTAGGGGTGAGCGGGAACGTGTCTAACGTAACAAAGGCACTGGGCAGCATATAGTCAGCAAGATACTGAGCCAGTTGCTGACGCAGCTCCGCGGGCGCTAATTCAACCCCTTCCTGCGGTAACAGGTAAGCGACCAGCCGTTTCTGGCCGGGTTCATCTTCGCGAGCAATCACCACCGCTTCGCGTACCTCGTCACATTGGCTGAGTCGGGTTTCGATTTCTCCCAGTTCGATACGGAAGCCACGCAGCTTGACCTGAAAATCATTACGGCCAAGGTATTCAATATCACCCTCGGGTAGCCAGCGGCCGAGATCGCCGGTTTTGTACATGCGGGCATCGGGTTGCGAAGAGAACGGATCGGGCAGGAAACGCTCAGCAGTGAGTTCAGGGCGATTCAGATAACCGCGCGCTACACCGGCACCGGCAATATAAATTTCCCCTGCCACGCCACGAGGAACGGGCTGGCCGTGTGCATCCAGAATATAAATTTGGGTATTGGCAATCGGGCGGCCAATCGGTGGCGGATTATTCCCTGTATAGGAGGTGCAGAGATAGAGTGTGGCACAGACCGTGGTTTCCGTTGGTCCATAGGCATTAAGCATTTGTCGCCCAGATGACCAGCGTTTGACTAAGGTTGATGAACAGGCTTCTCCCCCCACCATCAAGGTTTGCAGAGTATCGGGCAGGAAATCCATCGCGGCCAATGCGGTTGGTGACAAGATAACATGGCTGATGGCCTGGTCGGCTAAGTAACCGGACAGTATGGCTCCCGGCAACAAACTGGTTCGTTTGGCGAGATAGAGACGCGCACCGGCCATTAAGGTCATACAATATTCCCAGATACTGGGATCGAAACTGTTTGCGGTAGACTGTAAGACGCGGCTGTTGGCGGTGAGAGCCAGGACATGTTGCTGGGTGGTGACCAAGTTGCACAGGCTATGATGTTCGACCATTACCCCTTTTGGTTGCCCGGTTGAACCGGAAGTATAAATAACATAGGCCAGATGATGAGGCATTAACCCCAAAGCTTGAGGATTTGGGTTATCAGCGGGTTGGTTTGCCAGGCACGGTTCAGGGTTATCCAGCAAGACTGTGGGGAGGGTGTTAAACTGAACGAGCCATTCTGACTGGGCCAGCTCTGATTGAGTTAGTAAAGCCACCGGAGCGGCATCGTCCAGCATATAGGCCAGTCGTTCGGACGGGTAGGCCGGATCAAGCGGCACATAAGCCCCGCCCGCTTTGAGGATAGCCAGAAAACCGACTATCATCTCCAGACTGCGTTCGGCACAGATAGCGACACGATCATCCGGATGCACACCCAATGCAATCAGATAATGGGCCAACTGATTGGCGCGGTGGTTTAATTCACTATAGCTCAGAGCCTGGTCTTCATAGATGACAGCCAGGGCATCGGAATGCAGTGCGGCCTGTGCCTCAATGAGTTGGTGAATCAACGCGGTTTGTGGGAAATCAACTTGGGTGGCGTTGAAATCGGTCAGCACTTGTTGCCGCTCTGCTGCCGGTAAGATGGAAATATCCCGGATCGCTTGTTGCGGATTGTTAATCAGGGCATCTATCAAGCCGCTTATGGCAGTCGCCAGATAAGCGTTGATTTGTTCTGGTACAATTTCAGTTATGGTCAGAGCCGTTAATTGGAAATCCTCCCCTAAGTCATCGATTGATAAGGAGATAGGATAATTAGTGCGCTCTTCTGCCGCCAAAACACGTATACCTGCCCAAGTGTTCTCAACCGCCTCGATTTCCCCCTCTGCCGTTCCATTCGAAAAGCTGTGACGATAATTCAGTAAGGTGCTGAACAGCGGCATGGGTTGCTCCACGCCACTGCACTGTTGTGCCAACACTAATGGGGCTTGCTCATGCTCCAGCAAGGCGGTCAGGTTGTGATAAGTTTCCTGCACAATGTCTTGTACCGTGCGCCCGTCCAGAGAAATACGCAAGGGCAGGGTATTGATAAACATCCCCAGTATTTGATCCGCTCCCGCACCGCCTTGCAACCGGCCCAGTAGCACGGAACCAAACACCACGTCATCGCGGCCGCTGGTCTGTGCCAGCACCTGTGCCCACGCAATATGGAACAACACACTGGGGCTGACACCGAAACGACGCGCCTGCGTACGAATGGCTTTAGCCAGATCCGGTGCGATAGCGAGATGCGCTTTAGTGACAAGGTCGTTGCCAATGTTTACATTCAGTACCCCAAACGGCGCAGTGGGTTCGTCAATATCCGCCAGTTGGGCGCGGAAATAAGCTTCATGCTCGGCGGTTGGCGTATTCAAAGTTTGAGCGATAAAGTTGCGGTAAGGTGATATCGGTGGCAACTTCTCTGTTTTTGCCTGCAAGATAAGCGCAATTTCCGCAAAAATCAGCTCCAGTGTCAGATGGTCACTGACCAGATGATGGAAGCGCAGCGCCAGTAACCATTCATCTTGTGCCGGATCATGAGCGATATCGGTGGCAAAGAGAGGCGCCTGGTTCAAATTGATGCGGTGCTGGCGGGGATCGGTGTGAGCCAGTAATTGTGCTGGAATATCGTCCGTCGTGGCAGCGGGGAATTCACGGATAGTCAGTTGTGCCTGGCGCCAGACCACCTGCACCGGCTGTTCCAGTCCTTGCCAATAAATTGCCGTGCGCAGGATGTCATGGCGGTTGATAACCTGCTGCAAGGCTTTCAGGAAGCTGTCGAGACGATCACGGGTATCGAAAGCGAGTAAGCTTTGTTGCAGATAATTATCCCCCTGGGTTTGTAGCAGATGGTGGAACAGGATGCCTTCCTGTAACGGCGCCAGTGGATAGATATCCTGTACATTGCCTGCGCCCCCGGGGATCTGCTCAACGAGGGTATCAATCTCAGTCTGGGAGAGCGCGATTAAAGGCAGCATATCGGGCGTGATAGCCGTACAATCTTCGGGAATACGGTTAGGTGGTACGACAAATATGCTGGCCTCCCGCTGAATAGCCTGAGCCATATCAACGAGGATCGGAGCAACAAAAACACTGCGAACATCAAGTTGCCAGCCCAGCTTGCGCAGTTCTTCGATCAGACTGACAATCATCAGCGAATGGCCACCGAGTTCAAAGAAGTGGTCATGGCGGCTGACCTGTTTCAACCCCAGGAGTTTTTGCCAGATTTGGGCTAAGGCGATTTCTGTCTCACCGATGGGGGCTTCATAGCTGCGTGTGGCAACCGCCGATAAATCAGGAGCAGGCAGGGCCTGACGGTCGAGTTTACCGTTAGGGGTGAGCGGGAAAGTCTCTAAAATGACAAAGGCGCTGGGCAGCATATAGTCAGCGAGATATTGAGCGAGTTGCTGGCGCAGTTCAGTGGGGACTGGTTCAATCCCCTCCAGCGGCCGCAGATAAGCGACCAACCGTTTCTGGCCGGACTCATCTTCGCGGGCCAGCACTACCGCCTCACGCACACCGTGACACTGCATGAGCCGTGCCTCGATTTCCCCCAGTTCGATACGGAAGCCGCGTAACTTGACCTGAAAATCATTGCGACCGAGGTATTCGATATTGCCGTCGGGCAGCCAACGGCCGAGATCGCCGGTTTTGTACATGCGGGCATCCGGCTGCGAAGAGAACGGATCGGCCAGGAAGCGTTCAGCAGTGAGTTCAGGGCGATTCAGATAACCGCGGGCGATACCCATCCCGCCAATATAAATTTCGCCCGTCACACCAAGCGGAACGGGTTGACCTCGTGTATCCAAAATATAAATTTGCGTATTCGCGATAGGTCGGCCTATCGGTGGGACTCTTTCACTCTGGGGATCACATGGGGTGAGAGTTGCACAGACAGTGGATTCCGTCGGCCCATAAGCATTGATAATGATCCGCTGGTCTGTTGTCCAACGTTTGATCAACGACGATGAGCAAGCCTCACCGGCCAGCACCAGAATGGTCAGATTGGGTAATTCAGCATCCGGCGTTAAGGCACTGGCTGCCACGGGCGGTAGGGTGACATGCGTGATCGCCTGAGTTTTCAAGGTATTCATCAGAGCTTCACCGGGCAATAACGCTTCACGGGATGCCAGGACAAGACAGGCTCCTTGGCACAGTGTAGTAGCAATTTCAGAGATACAGGCATCAAAGCTGAAAGAAGCAAACTGTAATAAACGGCTATTAGCTGTGATATGGAATGCCTCAATTTGTGTCTGAGTGAGGTTGTATAGCCCACGATGCTCAACCATCACGCCTTTGGGCTGCCCCGTGGAGCCAGAGGTGTAGATAACATAGGCCAGATGGTGTGGAGTTAACCCCAGTGCATAGGCATCAGGATTACTTATTGCGTAGGTATCGAGAGAGATGGTGTCAAGTAGCACGGTAGGCAGGTCACTGCTGAGTGTCTCAACTAACGACATTTGGGTAAGTAACGCCACGGGAGAGGCATCATCCAACATATAAGCCAGCCGTTCGACTGGATAGGCCGGATCGAGCGGCACATAAGCTGCCCCTGCCTTAAGAATACCCAGTAATCCCACCACCATTTCCAAACTGCGTTCGACACAGATGGCGACTCGATCATCCGGCCGCACACCCAGCGCAATCAGGTAATGGGCTAATTGATTGGCGCGGTGGTTTAACTCACCATAGCTAATTGTTTGTTCCCCAAAGACAACGGCGATCGCCTGAGGATACCGTGCTGCCTGTGCTTCAAACCGTTGGTGGATCAACGCGTCTTGTGGAAAGTCCACCTGAGTGGCATTGAAGTCCACCAGCAGTTGTTGCCGTTCTGATGCAGACAGCATTGGCAACGTGGCAATCTGTTGTGTTTCATCGGCCACCATGGCGGTCAACACATTGTTGAAGTAACCGGCTATGCGTTCAACAGTTGCGGTGTCGAATAAATCGGTGACATATTCCAGTTCACCAATCAGACCAGTTTCGGTTTCGGTCAATGACAAGGTTAAATCAAAGTGGGCGCTGGGGTACATTTGTTCAATGGGTGCGCATTGGACATCAGGAAATGCCAGCGCTTGAGTAGGGGTATTATTTAAGGCCAGCATCACCTGGAAAATCGGGCTATAGCTAAGATTGCGTTCGGGTTGGAGCGCTTCCACTACCTGCTCAAAGGGTAAATCTTGGTGAGCATAAGCGGCCAGTGCCCGCTCCCGAACGTGGGCCAGCAGATCGGCCACACTGAGATCATCATTGAAGGTGATGCGTAAAGCCAGTGTATTAACGAAGAAACCGATTAATCCTTCAAGTTCATGGTGAGGGCGATTAGCAACCGGTGTGCCGATCACGATATCATCTTGACCGCTGAGCCGGGCCAGTACCAGACTCCAGGCACTGAGTACCGTCATAAACAACGTCGAGTGATGGCGTAATCCCAGTTTTTTCAGTGAGCCCAATAAATCAGCATCAACGTATACAGGAACTCGGCTGCCAACAAAGGATTGTACTGCCGGGCGTGGCCGGTCAGTCGGGAGCGTCAGTAAGGCAGGCGTTCCTGCCAGTTGGGTGCACCAGAAATCACGTTGTGTTGTGAGTACGGCCTCTTGCAGCCAGTGACGCTGCCAGACGGTATAATCAGCATACTGAATGGGTAGGGGTGGTAAAGGCGTATCTTGACTATCCAAGATGGCGCGATAAAGAACACTGAGTTCATGTACCAGCACACCGATGGACCAGCCATCAGAAATAATATGATGCTGCGTGAGCAACAAGACATGTTCTTCGTCTGCCAATTGCAGCAAGTGACCGCGGATCAGCTGTTCTTGGGTGAAGTCAAAAGGCGTCTGTGCTTCGAGTGCCGTTAATTCCGCAATGCGGCTATCTTGTGCTTGCGGTGCCCATAGGCGCAGATCCTGGTAAGGCAGGGTGAAGCCAATATCCGCCGGATCAATGTGCTGGCAAGGTTGACCGTCAACCAGCACAAAGCGGGTACGCAAGCTTTCATGGCGGGCGATTAATTGGTTGAATGCACCGGTTAAGGCCGAACGATGAAGCGGCCCCGTCAGGCGCAATGCCACAGGGATATGATAGGCCAGGCTGGCCGCCGGATCGAGTTGGCCGAGGAACCAGAGCCTTTGCTGAGCAAAGGACAGGGGCAACGGCTGGCTGCGATCAGCAACTGGGATCACGATCTGCGCCATTGTTGAAGCACCAGTGAGCGTTTGTGCCAAATGCATCAAAACGGGTTGATCAAAAAGTTGCTGTAGTGACAAATCCCGGGCCAATTTTTGGTGTATCTGTGTGACGAGTTGGATAGCTAGCAGGGAATGTCCGCCGAGTTCAAAGAAATGATCATGACGCCCCACGCGTTCTAAGCCTAACAATGCTTGCCAAATCTGGGCTAAGGTGATCTCTATTTCGCCCACAGGGGCGGCATAATCTTGCGCTACCACTGCTGATAAATCCGGTGCTGGCAGGGCCTTGCGATCCAGTTTGCCATTGGGTGTCAGGGGGAAAGAAGCCAGCGTGACAAAGGCACTGGGGAGCATGTATTCCATTAAACTGATACTCAATTGTTCGCGCAGCTCAGCGGGGTTGAGCGTAACGTCCGGTTCTGGAATAAGGTAAGCCACCAGACGCTTATCGCTGTTTTCCTCTTCGCGGGCGATCACTACTGCTTCCTGGACGCCTTCACAGTCAACCAGCCGGTTTTCAATTTCGCCTAATTCAATGCGGAAACCGCGTATCTTGACCTGAAAATCATTGCGGCCCAGGTATTCGATATTGCCATCGGGCAGCCAGCGACCGAGGTCACCGGTCTTGTACAGGCGGGCATTTGGCGCGGTTGAAAAAGGATCAGGAATAAAACGTTCTGCCGTCAGTTCCGGTCGGTTGAAGTAACCGCGGGACACACCCGCACCGCCAATGTAAATTTCACCGGCTACCCCAAGAGGCACCGGCTGTCCCTGGGCATCCAGGATATAAATCTGGGTATTGGCGATCGGTTTTCCGATGGGAATGTTGTCAACGATACTTGCCTGATGACGGGTATCAAACGTGATGCAACCCACCACCGTTTCCGTGGGGCCATATTCGTTGATAATGCGTGATTCTGGTGACAGCTCACGCCAAAGTGCAACGACGGATTGGGGAAGTGCCTCCCCGCCGACGATGAAGCAACGGGCAGGACATGTCCGTTTTTCTGCCAGTAATCCCTTAACTATTGCCGCGAAATGGGTTGGGGTGATCTTAACCAGAGTGGTGGGCGCCATTGAGGGGGATAACAATACAGGCACCAATTCAGTCAGCGTCTGTTCTTCACGGATAAGGTGCAGTTTGCCACCACACAGCAGGGGTAAATAAAGGCTGGAGACGGTGGCATCAAACGCAAACGGGGATGACACGATACTGTCGGTCGGTCTGGTCGTGACATAATAGCTCAGCCCCCATTGCAGGTAATTTCTAAATCCGGCGTGTTCAACCATGACGCCTTTGGGTTGACCCGTTGAGCCAGAGGTATAAATCACATAGGCCAGGTGATGTGAAGTCAGCCCCAGCGTTTGTGGATCAGGGTTATCTGCTGTACCCTTGTCGAAAACCAGAGCATCAAGTAACACATGTGGCAGGCGGGTGCCTAGTCTGTCAACCAGTGACGTCTGGGTCAGTAAGACCACCGGTGCGGCATCGTCCAGCACATAGGCCAACCGTTCGGGCGGATAAGTGGGGGAAAGCGGGACATAAGCCCCTCCCGCCTTAAGGACAGCCAACAGGCCAATCACCATTTCCGGGCTGCGTTCGACACAAATGGCGACCCGATCATCAGGACGTACCCCCAATCCAATCAGGTGATGGGCTAACTGATTGGCGCGGAGGTTTAACTCACCATAGCTCAGCGTCTGGTCTTGATAGACGACAGCAATCGCATCGGGACATTGTGCGGCTTGCGCTTCAAACAGCTGGTGGATAAACACCTCCTGTGGTAAATCCACTTGAGTGGCATTGAAGTCCACCAAAAGTTGTTGCCGCTCCGCCGCCGGTAAGATAGCGATATTCCGTATTGCTTGTTGCGGGTTGTGAACCAAGGCATCGACCAAACCGCGGATAGCCGTCGCCAGATAGGCGTTGATTCGTTCTGGCGTAATTTCGGTTATGGTCTGGGTAGTGAGTAGGAAGTCGTCTCCTAAGTCATCGACTGATAAGGAGATAGGATAGTTAGTGCCCTCTTCTGCGGACAAAATACGAATGCCTGTCCAAGTGGAATCAACCGCTTCTGCTGCATTTAAAGCGCTATGACGATAATTCAGTAAGGTACTGAACAGCGGCATGGGTTGCTCCACGCCACTGCAACGTTGTGCCAGTACTAATGGGGCTTGTTCATGTTCCAGCAAGGCGATCAGATTGTGATAAGTATCCTGCACGATATCTTGTACCGTATGTCCGTCCAGCGAGATGCGCAGGGGCAAGGTGTTAATAAACATGCCCAGTATTTGATCCGCCCCTGCACCACCTTGCAGACGTCCCGATAGCACGGAGCCAAATACCACGTCATCACGGCCACTGGTCTGAGCTAACACTTGCGCCCATGCCACATGGAATAGCACACTGGGGCTGACGCTTAAACGACGTGCCTGCGTGCGGATGGCTTTGGCCAGATCGGGGGCGATAGGGTGACGGGCCTCAGCCACGCAGTCGTTGTCAGGATGTACCTTGAGTATTCCAAAGGGTGCCGTGGGTTCATCAATATCCGCCAGTTGGGTGCGGAAATAAGCCTCATGATCAGTGGTCGGGGTAGCCAGGGTTTGAGCGATAAAGTTGCGGTAAGGCAATACCGCTGGCAGCCTCTCCGTCTTGCCCTGCAAGATAAGTGTGATTTCCGCCAAAATCAGCTCTAAGGTCAAATGATCACTGACCAGATGATGGAAGCGTAGCGCCAGCAGCCATTCATCCTGTGCCGGATTCGGGGCGATATCAGCGGCAAACAGGGGCGCCTGATTTAAATTGATACGGTGCTGGCGTGGATCGGTATGACGCTTGAGTTGGGTGACAACGTCACCCGTTGTAGTGGGGGTGAAGGTGTTAACTTTCAGCGGTGCCTGACGCCAGACCACTTGCACCGGTTGTGCCAGTTCTCGCCAGCAAACGGCGGTACGCAGAATATCATGGCGGTCGATAACCCGTTGCAGCGCTGTTAAGAAGGCATTGAGGCGCTCACGGGTATCGAACGCGAGCACGCTTTGCAGCAGATAATTATCCCCCTGTGTTTGTAGCAGATGATGGAACAAAATCCCTTCCTGTAACGGCGCGAGGGGATAGATATCCTGCACATTGGCACCGCCACCCGGAACAGTATTAACGATGGCATCAATTTCAGTCTGGGACAGGGAAACCAAAGGCAGCATAGCGGGGGTAATGGTTGTGCAACCTTCAGCGATGAGATTGGGGGGTACGACAAAGGTGTTGGCATCACGCCGGACAGTCTGCGCCATATCAATCAGGACAGGGGCGACGAAGACACTGCGAACGTCGAGCTGCCAGCCCAGATTGCGCAGTTCTTCGATCAGACTGACAATCATCAGTGAATGGCCACCGAGTTCGAAGAAATGATCATGGCGCCCAACTCGCTCCAGCCCCAATAATTTTTGCCAAATCTGGGCGAGGGTAATTTCCATCTCACCGATAGGGCTTGCATAATGGCGTACCACAATGGCGGATGAATCTGGAGCAGGCAGGGCCTGACGGTCAAGTTTGCCATTGGGCGTTAAAGGGAAAGAGGCCAACGTGACAAAAGCGCTGGGTAACATATAGTCGGCAAGGTGTTGGGCGAGTTGCTGGCGCAGTTCAGCCGGCACCAACTCCACGCCCTCCCGTGGCCGCAGATAGGCCACCAGCCGTTTCTGGCCGGGCTCATCTTCACGGGCTAATACCACGGCTTCGCGCACGCCATGACATTGTTCCAGTTTTGCCTCGATTTCCCCCAATTCAATGCGGAAGCCCCGCAGTTTGACCTGAAAATCATTGCGGCCCAGGTATTCGATATTGCCATCGGGCAACCAGCGACCGAGGTCACCGGTCTTGTACAGGCGGGCATTTGGCGCGGTTGAAAAAGGATCAGGAATAAAACGTTCTGCCGTCAGTTCCGGCAGGTTGAAGTAACCGCGGGACACACCCGCACCGCCAATGTAAATCTCACCGGCTACCCCAAGAGGCACCGGCTGTCCCTGGGCATCCAGGATATAAATCTGGGTATTGGCGATCGGTTTTCCGATGGGAATGTTGTCAACGATACTTGCCTGATGACGGGTATCAAACGTGATGCAACCCACCACCGTTTCCGTGGGGCCATATTCGTTGATAATGCGTGATTCTGGTGACAGTTCACGCCAAAGTGCAACAACGGATTGGGGAAGTGCCTCCCCGCCGACGATGAAGCAACGGGCAGGACATGTCCGTTTTTCTGCCAGTAATCCCTTACCTATTGCCGCGAAATGGGTTGGGGTGACATTAACCAGAGTGGTGGGTGCCATTGAAGGGGATAACAATGCGGGCACCAATTCAGTCAGCGTCTGACCTTCACGGATAAGGTGGAGTTTGCCGCCACACAGCAGGGGTAAATAAAGGCTGGAGACGGTGGCATCAAACGCAAACGGGGATGACACGATACTGTCGGTCGGTCTGGTCGTGACATAATAACTCAGCCCCCATTGCAGGTAATTTCTAAATCCGGCGTGTTCAACCATGACGCCTTTGGGTTGACCCGTTGAGCCAGAGGTATAAATCACATAGGCCAGGTGATGTGAAGTCAGCCCCAGCGTTTGTGGATCAGGGTTATCTGCTGTACCCTTGTCGAAAACCAGAGCATCAAGTAACACATGTGGCAGGCGGGTGCCTAGCCTGTCAACCAGTGACGTCTGGGTCAGTAAAACCACCGGTGCGGCATCGTCCAGCACATAGGCCAACCGTTCGGGCGGATAAGTGGGGGAAAGCGGAACATAAGCCCCTCCCGCCTTAAGGACAGCCAGCAAGCCAATCACCATTTCCGGGCTGCGTTCGACACAAATGGCGACCCGATCATCAGGACGTACCCCCAATCCAATCAGGTGATGGGCTAACTGGTTGGCACGGCGGTTTAACTCACCATAGCTGATCGTTTGTTCCTCAAATACAACGGCGATAGCTTCAGGATGTTGTGCGGCCTGCGCTTCAAATAGTTGGTGGATCAACGCGTCTTGTGGGAAGCTCTGTTGGGTGGCATTGAATTCCACCAACAGCTGCCGTCGCTCCGATTCTGGCAGCAGGGGCAGGGCACCAATAAGTTGTGTCTCATCCGCCACCATAGCGGTCAACACATTTGTCAGGTAACCCGCCAAACGCTCAATGGTCGTGGCGTCGAATAAATCCGTGGCGTAGGCCAGTTCACCGACCAGGCGGCCGTCCTCATTTTCGGCCAATGACAAGGTCAAATCAAAATGGGCACTGTAGTGTTCCTGCTCAATATGGGTGAGTTGTAGCTCAGGCAAGGCTAACGCTTGTCGTGATATATGTTGTGGTGTGTTGTTTAAGGCCAGCATCACCTGGAAGAGGGGGCTGTAACTCAGGTTGCGTTCGGGCTGGAGCGCTTCCACCACCTGTTCAAAGGGCAGATCCTGATGGGCATAGGCCGCGAAAGCGTGTTCCCGCACTTGGGCGAGCAAATCAGCAACACGACTGGAATTATCCAGCGTGATACGTAAGGCCAGTGTATTGACAAAGAACCCGATTAATCCTTCCAGTTCATGATGTGGGCGGTTAGCAACCGGGGTGCCGATGACAATATCCTCCTGTCCACTCAGCCGGGCCAATACGATACTCCAGGCACTGAGTACGGTCATAAATAAGGTGGTGCGATGGCGCTGTCCAAGACGCTTAAGCGCAGTCAATAAGTCTGCATCAAAATTGACAGGGAGCCGGCTGCCAACATAGGACTGCACCGCTGGGCGGGGTCGGTCGGTTGGCAATGTCAATAAAGCCGGCGCACCTTCAAGCTGGGAACACCAGAAGTCGCGCTGTTTCGCAATGGCACTTTCTTGTAACCATTCTCGCTGCCAGACGGCATAGTCGGCGTACTGAATCGGCAAGGGGGGTAAGGGAGCATCTTGGCTGTCGAGGGCGGCGCGGTAAAGGGCGCTGAATTCACGCAGCAATACGCCGATGGACCAGCCATCAGAGATAATATGATGTTGGGTAAGCAGCAAGATATGCTCATCATCAGTCAGTTGCAGCAAATGCCCCCGCAGCAGCGGGCCTTGAGTCAGGTCAAACGGTGTTTGGGCTTCGAGATCGGTTAATTCCGCGATACGGTTGCTATGGGCGTCTGGCGTTAATGTGCGTAGATCCTGATAAGACAGGGGAAAACCCCTATCAGCCGGATCGATTTGCTGGCAAGGTTGGCCGGAAACCAGCACAAAGCGGGTACGCAGGCTTTCATGGCGGGCGACCAGAAGATCAAGGGCGCGGATTAAAGCCGGGCGATGAAGCTGGCCGCTTAGGCGCAACGTCATCGGGATATGGTAGGCCAGGCTAGCCGCCGGATCGAGCTGAGCGAGGAACCATAAACGTTGTTGAGCAAAGGACAAGGGCAGTGGTTGGTGACGGTCAGCGACAGGGATGGAGGCCTGTGTGGTGGTTGACGCATCAGCCAGCGAGTGAGCCAGATCGCGCAAAAGCGGTTGGTCAAAGAGTTGCTGTAACGGTAACTCACGGGCCAATTGTTGACGAATGCGGGCTGCCAATTGGACAGCCAGCAGGGAATGGCCGCCGAGTTCGAAGAAGTGATCGTAACGGCCGACATGTTCCAGTCCGAGCAGATCTTGCCAAATCTCAGCCAGGATGATTTCTGTTTCACCCTCGGGGGCTTCATAGCGGCGCGTGACCACCGCGGATAAATCCGGTGCCGGCAGAGCCCGGCGATCCAGCTTGCCGTTGGGGGTGAGCGGGAAGGCATCCAGCGTGATAAAGGCACTGGGTAACATATACTCAGCCAGATGCTGGGCGAGTTGCTGTCGTAACTCAGCCGGAACTAATTCAATTCCTTCTTGTGGTAGCAGATAGGCCACCAGTCGCTTTTGTCCGGGTTCATCTTCGCGGGCTAATACCACGGCTTCACGCACGCCGTCACATTGGGTCAGTCTGGCTTCTATTTCGCCCAACTCGATACGGAAGCCGCGCAGTTTGACCTGAAAATCATTGCGGCCGAGGTATTCGATATTGCCATCGGGCAGCCAGCGACCGAGGTCGCCGGTTTTGTACATGCGGGCATCGGGCTCTGAAGAGAACGGATCGGCAAGGAAGCGTTCGGCGGTCAGTTCAGGGTGATTCAGATAACCGCGGGCGACGCCGTCACCGGCGATATGGATTTCTCCCGCCACACCGACAGGAACCGGTTGCCCCTGCGTATCCAGAATATAAATCTGGGTATTGGCAATCGGACGGCCGATAGGAATGGAATGGCTGACATCAACAGGGGAAGTAATCGTATAGGTGGTGGCAAATGTTGTGGTTTCTGTTGGCCCATACCCATTTATCAAGTAGGCGGGTTGGGACATCGCCAACTGCACCTGTTGTATCTTTCTCGGATCAAGGATATCCCCGCCGACAAGCAGGTAACGTAATTGCCCAAACAGGGGAGTGAGATTATCCAAATATTCGTTAAATAAGCCGACCGTTAACCAAAGTGCTGTGATCTGTCCTTTTACCAGTACATTGAAGAAATGTACCGGATTAAGCAGCACCGATTGTGGAACCACATGCAAGCGGGCCCCATTGAGTAAGGCAGACCAGATTTCCCAGGTTGAGGCATCAAAAGCGATATTGGCACAATTGGCGACGCAGTCATTCGGATCAATATCAGCAAATCCGCTATTAACGATAAGACGAAGGACATTGCGGTGCTCGACCATCACTCCCTTCGGTTGACCAGTCGATCCTGACGTGTAAATGACATAGGCCAAATGGTGTGATGTCAGTCCCAGTGCTTGTATGTCGGGATTATCCGTTGACTGTGATGCTAATATTGGCGCTTGATTGTCAAATAAACGGTCAAGTAAAACGGTTGGCACTGTGTTGGGAAGCTTGTTGACTTGTGCTGTTTGGATTAGCGCTATTACGGGGATGGCATCTTCCAGCATATAGGCCAGCCGTTCAGTCGGGTAGTCTGGGTTGAGTGGGACATAGGCGCCACCGGCCTTAAGAATAGCCAGTAAGCCGATCACCATCTCCAGACTGCGTTCGACACAGAGGACGACCCGATCATCTGGACGTACCCCCAATGTAATCAGGTAATGGGCTAACTGATTGGCACGACGGTTTAACTCACCATAGCTGAGCGTTTGCCCCTCAAAGACAACGGCAATCGCGTCGGGATGCTGGGCAGCCTGCATCTCAAACAGTTGGTGGATCATTGCATCCCGCGGGAAATCGGCTTGAGTGGCGTTGAAGTTTATCAGCACTTGTTGCCGTTCTGCTTTCGGTAAGATAGGGATAGTCCGAAGCGCTTGTTGCGGGTGATGAATCAAGGCATCGATCAAACCGCTAATGGCTGTGGTCAGGTAAGTATTGATACGTTCGGGAACAATGTCAGTGACGGTCAGGGCGGTCAGTTGGAAATTATCCCCAAAGTCATCGACTGACAGGGTAATAGGATAATTGGTCTGTTCCTCAGCCGAAACCAGGCGCAGGTGCATTGCTGTCCATATGGTATCATTGGTTTCCCCTTTATCAGCCTGGCTATGGCGATAATTGAGCAGGCTGCTGAACAGCGGCAATGGTGGAGCTACGCCACTGCACCGTTGGGCCAGCGCTAACGGGGCCTGCTCATGCTCCAGCAAAGTGGTTAGATTCTGATAGGTCTCCTGTACGCTTTCCTGTACCGTGCGCTCGCCCAGAGAAATACGCAGGGGAAGCGTATTGATAAACATCCCAAGTATGCGCTCAGCCCCTGCACCGCCTTGCAGACGACCTAACAGTACGGAGCCAAATACTACGTCATCGCGGCCGCTGGTGTGGGCCAATACCTGCGCCCAGGCCACATGGAACAGCACACTGGCACTGACGCCCAGCCGACGCGCTTGAGTGCGGATTGCCTTTGCCAATGTGGGGTCAAGCAGAAGGCTATGTTCGTTGATGGCACTATTATCGTTGGGTACACCGAGTATCCCAAAGGGGGAGGTGGGTTCATCAATATCCGCCAGTTGGCTATGGAAATAGACTTCATGTTCTGCCGCTGGTGTGCTTAATGTTTGGGCAATAAAGTTGCGATAGGGCAGCGTGGGGGGCAATGTTTTAGCGTTACCCTGTAATATCTGGACAATCTCGGCGAAAATCAGATCTGAGGTCATATGGTCATTGACCAGATGATGGAAGCGCAGTGCCAGCAACCACTCATTTTGTGCGGGATCATGGGCGATATCGGCGGCAAAGAGCGGCGCCTGGTTCAAATTAATACGATGCTGGCGTGGATCAGTGTGAGCCAGTAACTGCGCTGGAATATCATCCGTCGAGAGCGGGGTGAATTCATCGACAGTCATTAATGCCTGACGCCAGACCACCTGCACCGGCTGCTCCAGTCCTTGCCAATAAATTGCGGTGCGCAGGATGTCATGACGATCAATAACTTGCTGTAAAGCTGCCAGAAAGGCATCAAGATGTTCGCGAGTATCACAGGCAAATACGATCCGTAATAAATAGGCGTCACCTTGTGTCTGTAACAGATGATGGAACAGGATCCCTTCCTGCAACGGGGCTAGTGGGTAAATATCCTGTACATTACGGGCTCCACCGGAAACGGTATCAACGATGGCATCGATCTCAGTTTGGGAAAGCGAAACCAATGGCAACATATCGGGGGTAATGGCCGTACAGCTTTCAGGAATAAGGTTGGGTGGCACCACGAAAGCAGGAGTGTCATGCTGGATAGCCAGGGCCATATCGGTGAGGATCGGTGAGGCGAACACACTACGAACTTCGAGATGCCAGCCTAAATTGTGCAGTTCGTCCACCAGGCTGACAATCATCAGTGAATGGCCGCCGAGTTCAAAGAAATGGTCATGGCGGCTGACTTGTTTCAGATTTAAGAGTTTTTGCCAAATCTGTGCCAGGGCGATTTCTTTCTCACCGACGGGCGCGGCATAGCTGCGGGCGACGACGGCCGATAAATCCGGGGCCGGCAGCGCCTGACGGTTAAGTTTGCCATTGGGGGTAAGCGGGAAAGTTTCTAACATAACAAACGCACTGGGTAACATGTATTCAGCAAGATGCTGAGTCAGTTGCTGACGCAATTCAGCCGGCACCAGTTCAATCCCCTCCAATGGACGCAGATAGGCCACCAGCCGTTTCTGGCCGGGCTCATCTTCGCGCGCCAGCACGACCGCTTCGCGTACGCCGTCACATTGCCTCAGTTTGGCTTCGATTTCCCCCAGTTCGATACGGAAGCCCCGTAACTTGACCTGAAAATCATTGCGGTCTAGGTATTCAATATTGCCATCGGGCAGCCAGCGGGCCAGATCGCCAGTTTTGTACATGCGGGCGTCGGGTTGCGAAGAGAACGGATCGGGCAGGAAGCGTTCAGCGGTCAATTCAGGCCGGTTCAGGTAACCGCGAGCCACGCCGTCACCGGCAATATGGATTTCACCTGTTACCCCGATAGGAACGGGTTGACCCTGCGTATCCAGAATATAAATTTGGGTATTCGCAATGGGGTGCCCAATGGGGATTTTTCTGCTTTTACCTTCAACGCCCTCGTCTTCCATAACAGGAAGTTCATAAGCAGTGGCAAATGTGGTTGTCTCGGTTGGCCCATACACATGCAGTAAGTGTTTGGGGGGGTGTTCAGTTCTGAGACGAATAGCCGGACGGTTATCCGTCTGTTCACCGCCGAACAGGACATAGCGTAAGCCAGAGAGGGATGGCCCAATGAGATCCGCGTATTGGTTAAACAGGGCGGTGGTCAGGAACAGGGCGCTGACACCTTCCGATGACAGACACTGACCAAACTGCGTGGGCTGGAGCAAGACTTTTTCCGGGATAAGCACAATACGCGCCCCATGCACCAGCCCCGCCCACACTTCCCAGGTGGTGGCGTCAAATGAAACATTGGCGCAATGGGCAATACAGTCGTCAGGGCCAATCTCAGCAAAGCCACTGTTAATGATAAGACGCAGGACATTGCGATGTTCGACCATCACGCCTTTAGGTTGCCCCGTCGAGCCGGAAGTGTAAATCACATAAGCCAGATGGCGTGATGTCAGCCCCAATGTCTGGGCTTGCGGATTGTGCGTTGGCTGGGTTTCCAGTAACGCTTCCTGAGCATCAAGCACGATGACCGGCACCGTTACAGTGACGCTGTCACGCAATCTGTCGTATTGTGCGGTCTGGGTGAGTAACACCACCGGGGCGGCATCGTCCAGCATATAAGCCAGCCGTTCGGTGGGATAAGCCGGATCGAGCGGCACATAAGCGCCGCCCGCTTTAAGGATGCCCAGTAAGCCCACGATGGCGTCCAGACTGCGTTCAGCACAAATTGCTACCCGATCATCCGGCCGCACGCCGACAGTTATCAGGGCATGGGCCAGCTGATTAGCGCGATGATTTAACTCACCGTAGCTCAGGGTCTGGTTTTCATAGACGACCGCAATGCTCTCGGGATGCTGTGCGGCCTGGGCTTCAAACAGCGAGTGGATCAACGCGTTTTGCGGGAAATCGGCCTGAGTGGCATTAAAATCCACCAGCAGTTGTTGCCGTTCTGATACGGGCAGCATCGGTAACGTGGCAATGCGTTGGGTGTCATCCGCCGCCATGGCGGCCAGCACGTTGTTGAAATAATCCACTATCCGCTCAACGGTGGTGGCATCGAATAAATCGCTGGCATATTCCAGCTCACCGACTAAACCCGCCTCGGTTTCGGTCAGTGACAAGGTCAGATCAAAGTGAGCACTGGGGTGCATTTGTTCAATGGGCGTGCATTGGACCTCGGGCAATGCCAGTGTCTGGGCGGGAGTGTTATTTAAGGCCAGCATCACCTGAAAGATCGGGCTGTAGCTGAGATTACGTTCGGGCTGGATCGCTTCCACCACCTGCTCAAAGGGCAAATCTTGATGGGCATAGGCGGCTAGTGCTCGCTCCCGCACCTGGGCCAGCAGATCAGCCACACTGAGATCGTCATTGAAGGTAATGCGTAAGGCCAGTGTGTTAACAAAGAAACCGATTAACCCTTCCAGTTCCTGATGTGGACGGTTAGCAACCGGCGTACCGATAACGATATCATCCTGCCCGCTAAGTCGGGCCAGTACCAGACTCCAGGCACTGAGTACCGTCATAAACAAGGTGGTGTGATGGCGCAATCCCAGTTTTTTCAGTGAGTCCAATAAGCCTGCTTCAATGTGCACAGGGACTCGGCTGCCAACAAAGGATTGTATTGCCGGACGCGGCCGGTCGGTTGGGAGGGAGAGTAAGGCCGGTGCGTCTTCAAGCTGGGTGCACCAGAAATCACGTTGTGCCGTGAACACGGCCTCTTCCTCTTGCAGCCAGTGGCGCTGCCAGACGGCATAGTCGGCATACTGAATTGGCAGGGGCGGTAAGGGTGCGTCTTGACCATCAAGGATAGCGCGATAAAGCACATTGAGCTCATGCATCAGCACACCGACGGACCAGCCATCAGTGATAATATGATGCTGGGTAAATAGCAATATATGCTCTTCATCGGTCAGTTGCAGTAAATGACCCCGTAGCAGCGGGCCTTGGGTAAAGTCAAAAGGCGTTTTGGCATCCAGTGTCGTTAATTCCGCAATACAATTGCTCTGTGCTTCAGCGGGTAATGAACGCAGATCCTGATAAGTCAGGGTAAAACCGATATCCGCCGAATCGATGTGCTGGCAAGGTTGGCCGGCAACCAGCGTAAAGCGGGTACGCAAGCTTTCATGGCGGGCGATTAATTGGTTGAATGCACCGGTTAAGGCCGAACGATGAAGCGGCCCTGTCAGGCGCAATGCCACAGGAATATGGTAAGCCAGGCTGGCTGCCGGATCGAGTTGACCCAGGAACCAGAGCCTTTGCTGAGCAAAGGACAGGGGCAACGGCTGGCTGCGCTCAGCGACCGGGATCACGATCTGTGCCATTGTCGAAGCACTTGTGAGCGTTTGAGCCAATTGCATTAAAACCGGTTGCTCAAAAAGTTGCTGTAACGGCAACTCGCGCGCTAATAATTGGCGGACCCGTGCCACTAATTGGGTAGCAAGCAGGGAATGACCACCGAGTTCGAAGAAATGATCGTGACGACCGACTTGCTCCAGGCTCAACAACTCTTGCCAAATTTGAACCAGAGCGATTTCTATTTCACCGATGGGCGCTTCATAGCTGCGAGCGACGACGGCTGATAAATCAGGCGCAGGCAGAGCCTGACGGTCGAGTTTGCCGTTGGGCGTCAATGGAAAAGTGTCCAAGGTAACAAAGGCACTGGGCAACATATAGTCAGCGAGGTGCTGAGCAAGTTGCTGGCGCAATGTAGCGGGCTCCAATTCAACGTTTTTCTGCGCTAACAGGTAGGCCACCAACCGTTTTTGCCCAGGTTCATCTTCGCGAGCAATAACCACCGCTTCGCGCACCCCCGCACATTGAGTAAGTCTGGCCTCGATTTCCCCCAACTCAATGCGGAAGCCCCGCAATTTGACCTGAAAATCATTGCGGCCGAGGTATTCAATATTGCCATCGGGCCGCCAGCGGCCGAGATCGCCGGTTTTGTACATGCGTGCATTAGGGTTGGAAGAGAATGGGTCAGCGAGGAAGCGCTCGGCAGTCAGTTCAGGGCGATTCAGATAACCGCGAGCCACACCAGCCCCCGCGATATAAATTTCCCCCACTGCACCGCGGGGAACAAGCTGGCCGTGTGCATCCAGAATATAAATTCGGGTATTGGCGATCGGGCGGCCAATCGGTGGCGGATTATCCCCTGTATAGGAAGTGCAGGGATAGAGCGTGGCACAGATCGTGGTTTCCGTTGGCCCATAGGCATTAAGCATTTTCCGCCCGGGTGACCAGCGTTTGACTAAGGTTGATGAACAGGCTTCTCCCCCCACCATCAAGGTTTGCAGAGTATCGGGCAGGAAATCCATCGCGGCCAATGCAGTCGGTGACAAGATAACATGGCTGATGGCTTGGTCTGTTAAGTAACTGGACAGTATGGTTCCCGGCAACAAATGGGTTCGTTTGGCGAGATAGAGACGCGCACCGGCCATTAAGGTCATACAATATTCCCAGATACTGGGATCGAAACTGTTTGAGATGAACTGTAATACACGACTGTCGGCGGTGAGTGCCAGAACATGTTGCTGGGTGGTGACCAAGTTGCACAGGTTATGATGTTCAATCATCACCCCTTTCGGTTGCCCGGTTGAACCGGATGTATAAATGACATAGGCCAGATGGCGGGACATCAACCCCAGGGCTTGAGGATTTGGGTTATCTTCTGGTTGATGTGCCAGACAGGGTTCGGGGTTATCCAGCAAGACGGTTGGCAAGGTATCAATCTGAGCGAGCCATTCTGACTGGGCTAGCCCTGATTGGGTCAGTAAAGCTACGGGGGCGGCATCGTCCAGTATATAGACCAATCGTTCGGTCGGATAAGTGGGATCAAGCGGCACATAAGCCCCACCCGCTTTGAGGATAGCCAAAAAGCCGACCATCATTTCCAGACTGCGTTCGACACAGAGGGCGACCCGATCATCTGGACGCACGCCCAGCGCAATCAGATAATGGGCCAGTTGGTTGGCACGGCGATTAAGCTCGTCATAGCTCAGGGATTGCTCTGCAAACACGACGGCTGTTGCATTGGGTGTTTTGGCAATTTGTGCTTCGATCAATTGATGGATCAGGGTTTCTTGCGGGAAATCCATCTGTGTGGCATTGAAATCCACCAGTAATTGTTGCCGCTCTGTTAGTGGTAATAGCGGTAAGCATCGGATCGGGGTTTCTGGAGACGTCAGGGCGGCTTCGATTAACACCATAAGACGTGACTGGAGGGCTGTTGCTTCAGCACGGCTCAGGTAATGGGGCGAAAAATTAAACTCAAGTGTGACCGGTTTTTGGGCATCTTCACTGTTAGCGAATGCATATTGGTGAAGCGCAATAACAAGCGGGCATGGGGCGCCACGTTGTATTTTTGAGTATTTGAGTGTGGCATCGGGGATATCGGCGTTCACGTCTATCTGTTCAAATGCCAGCATGATATCGAATAACTGGGTACGTCCGGTCTGCTGCTGGATTTGTGTGAGCCGGTTGATTTCCGAGATTGGCAAACGTTGATGTTTGTAGCAACGCCTTAATTCTGTTGCCGTTTTCCCCATCACATCAAGGAAAGTATCATGGGGTGAAACGGTGATCCCGACCGGGATCACCGATGAAAACATCCCTGCCGTGCGTTTTTGTTGGCTGTTTTTACGGTTATCTACGGGGATGCCAATAACAATATCTTCATCTTCGGCACGGTTTGTCAGCGAGTAAGCCGTGCGTGAAAAATAGCAAGCCAGTGCGGCATACATAAAATGCAGGACAGACAATCCATGTGCAGCGACGGTATCTTCTATTCGTTGGAAAAGCGTTTTATCCAGTGGCCAGGCTAGTGGTTCGACATATTCATTATCTGCTGTTTTCTCTAAAGTTGCGGGCTGAATTAAGGCAGGCGGTAAATTTTTATAGCGCTCTGACCAGAATTGTTGATCTTGCTGATAACGTTTTGAGTTTAAATAAGCGTTATCTTCATGAATAAAGTCGAGATAAGAGGGCGCCGCTTTTGGCGATTTCTTTCCTCTGCTGAGCCGAGTATATGTATTGGCTATTTCTGTGGTAATCAGTCTTAACGTCGTCGTATCGCCAATAAGATGATGACAGCAAAACTGACAGTACCAACGGTTATCACTTACCCGTAACAGGGCAAAACGCCATAGTTCACTGTACAAATCAAACGGTCGTTTGAAGGCAGTACGGATATATTGTTCAGCTTGTTCTTCTGCGTTGTCATGATCTGAAAAATCGTGGATTGTTACGGATACAGGCAAAGCATCGGTGAGTACTTGCTGTGGTAATTCCTCAGTCTTAACGAGTTGTAAACGCAATACATCATGGCGACAAACAACAGTCTCAATAGCGTGTACTAACAATGCGTCATCCAATTTTCCCTCAACAAGGAGCACTGAACCTAAGTTATAGCAGATACTATGAGGGCGGCTGAGCTGGTTGAGCCAGACGACTTGCTGGGAAGAACTGAGTGGAAATTTAATATTATTGCGTGACATAGGCATTGCTTAACTCCTGCTTGTGATACTAATTAGCTGGACTAATCAATTTAATTTGAGTTAGGTAACAGAGCTGCACGCTAGAATATGATTGGTTAACTAACTCTTTTATAAACGGATGCTTTGTTTTTTTAATTTTTGTTATAAAAAGAAGGGATTTGTGTATTTTTGATTTTTTGTATAAAAAATATTGATATAAATATGGTGATAGGGCGTTTGCCATTTACAACACGATATGAAACCTGATATCTCCCCGCTTCGTGGGGAGATATCACACGCATCTTGAAGTGAGATTGGTATATTCAACAGATTAAGTTGTGTAGCGTTTGCCAAAACGGGCTTTGTTGTGCTAGCTGACGCTGCTCTTCAAGCATATTTTCGAGTATTGCCAACGTGGTCAGAGGATTTGCCAGCACGACACGCAAAACGGTTGTGGGTTGTCGATCCCATTGCACGGGTTTGAGACTGGTATGTGAGACAAAAGATTTTCCGGCGGACCACTGCACCGCTTGGATATTCTGGTTCAGTGCATTAATTGCTTCATGCAATTGCTGTTTCATCTGGTCTGAACTCTCCCGTAGTGCCTGTAATACCTTTGGCGGCACGTATCGGTAGGTCAACAGGCAAAGCTGTGGTTCACTGATCAACTCGAAATCTTCTTGCTGGCGGATGAGATTGGCGAATTGTTGTGCTTTCTCGATGCTTGCATCGATCAGGCCAGCCAATCTTTGGCGGCCAAGCAAATGGAAGTTACTGTGTAACATCAACGACATTGCACTGCGTGAACCTTCCAAAGTATGGCGCCCCAGATCCTTTGACCCCTTGCGTACAATATAATTAGCATGCTGGGCGATGGCGTTGGTCAGGGTAGGCTGACGGAACAACACCATACCTGCTCCCATAGGGACATACATTTGTTTATGTGCATCGATCGTGACGGTATCAGCACGTTCGATACCCGTAAATAAGTGTCGGTAGCGTTCGGACAGCAAACTCGCTCCGCCCCAGGCGGCATCGACATGAAAATGACACTGTTCTTGTTCAGCGATATCCGCCAGAAGATCCAGCGGGTCAATGGCACCGGTTTCTGTGGTGCCAGCTATTCCGACAATCGCCATAGGCTTGATATTGCGCTGGCGCAGTTTTTGCAATTGTGTGAGCAGAGCATCAATGCTGATCCGCCCCTCTCTGTCGGCATCCACTTTTATCAGGGCATCCTGCCCTAATCCAAGAATATCCACCGCTTTTTTCAGCGAATAGTGTCCGAGTTCCGATACCAAAATAGCTAAGCCACTATAGCCATAATGCATCATCCCCCTGGCTAATCCCTCACGTGCAAGACCAGCAAACTCTCCGTCGGCGGGCATAAGCTTGTTTCGGCACGCCCACATGGCGGTTAAATTAGCCACGGTTCCACCAGAACAGAAGGTCGCCAGCGCATGATCACTGTTGTGCAGCCACTGTTTATAGAAAGTTTCATCACCGCGATACACCAGCTTGTGCATCATACCCAGAACCTGCCGTTCCAGCGCAGTTAAAATATGCGATGTTTCCAGTTTGACCAGATTCTGATTCAGGGCTGTTACTATCTTGCCAAGAGCAGGCAAATGTCTGGGGAGAGCCGATGTCATGTGACCGACAAAGGCCGGTGATGATACAGGCACAACTTGATTGAGGATATTTTCGCTCAGATACTGGGTATATGCCCCAGCATCAACCGGAGATTCTGGGATAATCACGGAGGAGAACTGACTTTCAATTTCCGTTAGTTCGCGTATGGGTTTGTTTAATTCGCGCAGACAATAAGCGACAGGGTCACTAGCAATTTCCGTTTCCAGTCCGGCCAGATCTTCGTCACCGACAGCGGAAATAAACTGGTTGAGCAGTGCTTGCCATTCTTGCTCATCCAGACAGTGCGTGTTAAGCGTTTTTTTATCCGTTTCGTCGTGATCCAGGCTGTCAGGAAAATACAGCATAGTTTGCCTCTTTAGAGTCATTAATAATATCGGTCATGTTTTTCTCTCACTTCTGCCATAGGCGGGTTACCCATTGCCCGACATGGGGGGTGGATAACAGGGTCATATGATTGCCGGGCACAACTATCGTATTGAGTTCTGCCACCAGAAGACGCCATTGGGTTTCGCGACTCCTCCTTTCATTCTTATCGCCTTCCTCAGCGTTAACCAGATGGACAAGTCCCTTATAACGGGCACGAGGAATATAACTGGTGTTCAGATTAGCCTGCATAACGCGAATAATCCCTTGCAACAGCGATATTGGTGTTTTGGCCGGGAAAAGGCCGGCCTTAACCAAGGCACTGTGCAGGTGCTGAATTTGTTCATCCGCGGCCAGGTTAGCAAAATCTTGCCGGGCGAGCGGAAGCGGCTGATTTAATATCATATTATAGATATCGATTAACTCCATGATTGTCTCAATACGGTTGACTGACTTGAGAGCTTTTCCTTGCTGGTCAGGTTCATCGGTATCGATAAGAATCAGCTTGGATACCTGTTCCCCTTCCGCTTGCAATTGCAAGGCGATTTCAAAGGCAATCCAGCCGCCAAAAGAGTGGCCTAGCAGGTGATAGGGACCATAAGGTTGGACTTGTCGGATTTTTTGGATATAAGCACGGGCTGCGCCTTCAACACTGCGGTAAGGGGAATGATGTTCAGTCGTGAACCCACGTGCCTGTAAAGCGTATACCGGAAGTTGTGCTGGGAACGATAGGGCCAGTTCGAGCAGACTGGACGGGCTGGCGCCGGCACCCGGTAGGCAAAAGAGCGGCGATACGGATGGCGTGCCCTGCTGGATCATAACCCGTGGGTCGAAGGAAGGCATATCCGGTAAATTTTCAGTGATTGAATCCACGATTTGGTTGAGCAGAGGCGAATGCATAATGGAAAAGTGCGTCCCGCCGATAGGGTGGAGCACCGAATCGTGACCGACAATGCCATGCCAGCCGTGCCAACTGTCGCCGTTAACTAACTCTTCCGCCGTATAGAGGTGGACAGGTAAGGTGGATTTTTGCGCGATATATCCCTGACCAAGCTGTGTAATCATCTCGGCGGTATAGAAACGCAGAAGAATATCTTCGCGCGTGATGCCCGCCGACAGCCATTGGCGTTCGATACAGTGATCAAGCACTTGCTCCAGATCACTGAGGCTGTGCAGCTCTGCTAACGCTTCCTCATCGCCAATCATTTTTTGAGTACGCAGTGCGTTAATGATTAATTCTATTCGCCTTGCTTCTTCGTCTATAGAGAAGTCATCACTGTCTTTATGGGTGTGATAATAGGAATCGATCATACCAAGAAACGCGACTGTCTCACCCTCACAGGTTAATTGTTGGGCTATTTCATAGGCAATCAACCCGCCAATCGACCAGCCCATCAGACGATAAGGTCCTTGGGGTTGGAGGCGGCGAATGGCCTGAATATGGCAGGCGGCAAGTGCTTCAATCGACATCGGAGGGTGTGCCAATGTATGGATGCCAAGCGCCTGTAAAGCATAGACGGGAAGTTCAGGGGGTAGTAAGGCAGCCAGGGGAGAATACACCAGGGGATCGCCGGAAGTTTCGTGCACTAAGAATAAAGGGAGCAAGGAACCTGCCGGGCTGAGTGGGACAGGGTTTGCATCAAATGGGGATACAGGCATGACGAAGTGCTCCTTAGTAGCCAGGGCCAGATCACATAAGGTTGGATGGGCGAACAGGGTGGTCAGTGAAACCTGCATATTTTGTTCACGCATACGATTCAACAACTGTATAGCGAGCAGCGAGTGCCCGCCAAGCTCAAAGAAATGATTATGACGACTGATTTTTTCCAGTCCTAACAAATCCTGCCAGATTTGGGCCAGAGCGGTTTCTGTCTTGCCGATAGGCGATTCATAGCCACGCACCACGAAAGCGGACTGATCGGGAACAGGTAACGCCTGTCGGTCGAGTTTGCCGTTAGGGGTTAGCGGAAAAGTCGTTAACGAGACAAAGGCACTGGGCAGCATATAGTCGGCAAGATATTGGGCAAGTTGCTGGCGCAGTGTGGTTGGCAGCAACTCAATTCTTTCCTGCGGCCGTAAATAGGCGACCAGTCGTTTTTGACCGGGCGTATCTTCACGAACCAGCACCACCGCTTCGCGTACCCCGTCACATTGGCTGAGTCTGGCTTCGATTTCTTCCAGTTCAATGCGGAAGCCACGCAGCTTGATCTGAAAATCAGTGCGGCCGAGGTATTCAATATTGCCATCGGGCAGCCAGCGGCCGAGATCGCCGGTTTTGTACATGCGGGCGTCTGGCTCCGCAGAGAACGGATTAGTGAGAAAACGTTCGGCCGTCAGTTCAGGGCGATTCAAATAACCGCGGGCCACGCCAGCGCCTGCGATATGGATTTCACCAGTAACACCGATGGGAACGGGTTGACTATGTGCATCCAGAATATAAATCTGGGTATTGGCAATCGGGCGGCCTATAGGAATAGAACGGGTTGCATCAATAAGAGCAGTCATTTCGTAGGTTGCAGCAAACGTCGTGGTTTCCGTTGGACCATAGCCATTAATGAAATGTACAGGTTGGGACTTAGCCAATTGCACCTGCTGTATCCTCCTGGGATCGAGCACATCGCCGCCAATAAGCAGGTAGCGCAATTGCCCTAACAGGGGCTTGAGGCTATCGAAATAGGCGTTGAACAAGCCCACCGTTAACCAAAGGGCGGTAACGTGCCCCTTCATTAGGGAAGTGCAGAAATGAGCCGGATCGAGTAGTACAGATTGTGGAACGATGTACAGACATCCTCCATTGAGCAGGGCAGACCAGATTTCCCAGGTTGAGGCGTCAAAAGCGATATTGGCACAATGAGCGACACAGTCGTGCGCACCGATATCTGCGTAAGCATTATTAATCACCAGCCGATTGATACTGCGGTGCTCGACCATCACTCCTTTCGGCTGGCCGGTTGAGCCAGACGTATAGATCACATAGGCCAGATGGCGTGACGTGAGTCCCAGTGTATGTGCTTGCGGGTTGTGGGTCGGTTGCGTTGCCAAACATGGATCTGGTGCATCAAGCAATACTTTGGGTATGGTGTTGTCCAGTCGGTTAACCTGTGTTGTTTGCGTTAGCAAGGCCACGGGTCTTGCATCCTCAAGCATATAGATCAGCCGCTCAGTCGGATAGTTTGGGTCGATAGGGACGTAAGCCCCGCCAGCCTTAAGGATACCCAGTAAGCCGACGATTGTGTCTAAACTGCGTTCAGCACAAATCGCTACCCGATCATCCGGGCGCACACCCAGCGTGATCAAATAATGGGCCAGCCGATTGGCGCGGCGGTTGAGTTCACCATAGCTCAGTGTCTGGCCTTCATAGACAATAGCAAGAGTATCAGGATGCTGTTCTGCATGAGTTTCAAACAGTTGGTGGATCAGGGCATCTTGCGGAAAATCCGTTTGAGTGGCGTTGAAATTTATCAATAGCTGTTGCTGTTCTGATTCCGGCAGCATCGGCAAGGCAGCAATGCGTTGTGTTTCATCTGCCACTATCGCCATCAGTATATTGGTTAAGTAACTGATCATACGCTCAACAGTTGCAGCATCGAACAGCGCGGTAGCATAGGACAAGGCGCCGGTTAAACCTGCTTCAGTTTCTGCCAGTGATAATGTCAAATCAAAATGAGTGGTGTGATACGTCTGTTCAAATGGTGTGAGCCGTAGTTCAGGCAAGATGAGAGTTTGGGCTGGCGTATTATTTAAGGCCAGCATCACCTGGAAGAGCGGGCTGTGGCCCAGACTACGTTCAGGTTGGAGGGCTTCTACCACCTGCTCGAAAGGCAGATCCTGATGGGCGTAGGCGGCCAGCGCCCGTTCGCGAACTTGTGCAAGCAGATCAGCCACACTGAGTTCATCATTGAATGTAACGCGCAAGGCTAGCGTATTGACGAAGAACCCTATCAACCCTTCAAGCTCATGATGCGGGCGGTTAGCGACTGGAGTACCAATAACGATATCATCTTGTCCACTGAGTCGGGCCAGCACGATACTCCAGGCACTCAATAGGGTCATAAACAGCGTAGTGTTATGGCGCTGTCCAAGTTCCTTCAGTGACGTCAATAAGGTGGTATCAAGCTGGAAAGAGATTTGGCCACCGATATAGGTTTGTATGGCTGGGCGTGGCCGATCGGTGGGTAACGTCAGTAAGGCCGGTACGCCTTCAAGCTGAGTACACCAGAAATCACGTTGTGCAGCGAGGGTGGTTGCTTTTAACTGTTCATGTTGCCAGACCGCATAATCAGCATATTGAATGGGTAGTGGTGGTAAAGGATCTTCATTGCCATCAAGTGCCGCACAGTAGAAAATCCCCAATTCTCGTACCAGCACGCCAATAGACCAACCGTCGGTAATAATATGGTGTTGTGTGAGTAGCAACACGTGTTCCTTATCCGCCAGTTGCAGCAGTTGACCGCGGATCAGGGGGCCTTGAGCAAAATCGAAGGGAGTCTGGGCTTCAAGGGTCGCGAGTTCAGTTACCCGCTTGATATGCAAAGTGGGATCGAGCTGACGCAAGTCCTGACAGGACAGGGCAAAACCGATATCCGCCGGGGCGATTTGCTGGCTGGGTTGGCCTGCAACCAGCACGAAACGTGTCCGCAGACTTTCATGCCGAGCCACCAGACGATCAAACGCCGTCATCAGGGCATGGCGATTGAGTGAACCGGACAAGCGTAGCGCCGCAGGGAGATGGTAGGCTTGACTCGCTGCCGGATCGAGCTGACCGAGGAACCATAACCGCTGTTGAGCAAAGGATAAAGGCAAGGGCTGGCTGCGATCAGCTGGGGAGATCACGGTTTGTGTGAGAGTGGCCGTTTCT
>NZ_JADEUF010000100.1 GCF_015163655.1 Xenorhabdus griffiniae
ATTATGCTTAAGGCTACAATGAAAAAATAAAAATAGCATAAACTCTTCTATTTTTATTCCACTTTTATAATAAGGGAAAAAGTCATTTTATATTTCGTTAATATTTTAATGTTACTTATTATCACCTCCTTCTTTTGCTAAAAACACCTATAATATTTGTGGGTTTGTCAGTAACTAATAAAAATTATATAAATAAATCAATATGCCTGTTCATTAAATGACTTATTTCCCTGTAATTCAAGTCAAAACAGTAAAATTAAAGTATCAAAAAATATTATTATCACAATTTATTTTATTACATTTGTTAAAATAACCAAAGTAAACATTTAACTTATTGTTAAGGTAGGGTAAATATAATAAGATAAAGATTACACTGAATAATAAATCACTATCAATTGATCGTGATAATAATATAAGTGTAATCTATTTTATAGATAAAAGTTACTTATTCCATTAACATCTTTTGAACTAATTCAACGCAACGTAGAAAACGTTGATCATAATCTGGTGAATTTACACAGATATAATCGATATTATTTTTTTTCAACAAACTTTCAAGCAAATGTTGAAATTCTTTGCGATCGCGTTCACTGCCTAAACTTCTTAAACCATCTGCAATCCACGGCGTGTTGTTTTCCAAAAGAATAACTAAATCAAAGCGATACTCATCAATCATCGCCTGAACAAAAGGATGTTCTTTTCCTTCATAGCGTTTGCAAAATGCCTGTGTTGTGACAAAATCAGTATCGATAAACGCAACCTTATTGGCATATTTGACAGAAAAATCAATATATTGAGCATGGCCTAATGCAATTTTATCGTAATCTGAATATTGTAAAGCCATTTCATCGCCTCCCAGATGGGAAAATACATATTCGCGGCCATATTCCCATGCGCTGGTCGTGTTAAACATATTGGCCAGCTTATTCACCAATGTCGATTTTCCGCTCGATTCCCCACCAAGAATAGCTACTGTACGTACAAAAAATGGCTTTACTTCTGTAGGGATATATTCCCAGTAACGGAAAGGCGCCTGACGGATTTGGCTACCACTAATATTCATGAATGAACGTTGTGGGTCGATAAGCACCGTTTCAACGCCGAAATATTCTTTATAACGAGGAACATCCTGTGCTTCGCTGGAGTAGATATAATTAGGGGTGATGCTTTTTGCTGCCAGAAATGATTTAACGCTTTGACTCCACGCTTCCCAACCATTTGGGTAAGGCTCCATGCCTTGTTCATCAAATGCATGAATATGAATACTTTTCTGATACTTGAATGTTTGCAGCAACCATCTCAGACGGTCACTGACAGTAGGTTGTTGAGACATAGAACTGTTGATGAATAATTCACGATCACGCATTTCGTCATAACAAAGAACAACATGTAACTCATCAACTTGACTGGATGCTCGTTGGATCAAATAAATGTGTCCAGTATGTAATGGGTAAAATTTACCAAACACAACTCCGACAGTTTTCTTTTCCATGGGATATGCTAATCCTAGATATTGATGAAGAGCAGCCAGTTTCTGTGCGCTGGGACTTTTTATTTTGGCATTAATAAGTTGGCTTAGATAGCCTTTGGTCATTCCGCTGGCATCAGCAACCTGCTGTAATGTGTAACCTGCCTGTTTGATCGCCTCTTTCAAATAGTCAAATTGCGGCATAAGACCTCCTCTTCGTTTAGTATACTAAACAAAGTAGCATGTTTGCCGTGAAAGGTAAAAATAAAATTGGTTGTTTATTGATTTTTTGGGATTAAATACCATCATCTTGACTATAATAAGTATTTAAAATTGTGTAATCAGCTATTTATTTTAAATAAAACAACCAAATGCTAAATTGATAGTTAAATAATAAAGATGAATAACAATAGTGTTTGTTCAATTATTATTGAACAGATTGTCTGGCTTTATTCGTTGTATAAATATTTACATAACCATTTGTGGTTTAAATTTCATCAGTGTTTTGTAATCAATAAATAATATATGCATTAAACTTCAAGTTGCATATTGTTTCTCCTCGCTTCACGGGGAGAAACAATGAGTTATGTTGTCTTATAATGAGCAACTTGAAAGGTAACGTGTATAGAGTAGGATGAGATAGAAAAAATTAAATAATATGGTGATTAACTATTTGATTTTTTATTTAAGTAAGATGAATAAAAATATTTGTGCAAAATGGTATTATTCGCTTCACTTGATATACCAATCCAACTGCAAGTTGCAGCTTGAAAAGCAATCTGATTGTTTATATCTCCCCGCGTAGCAGGGGAGATATAAGACGCATCTTGCAAGGCGATTAGTATATCTAGATCTAAAAGGAATAAAAAATTATCTCTTAATCCAGATCATCCAGAACAAACAATGCATCGGCCAGTTTTTTGACGCCAAATACTTTCATATCAGGCAGTGATTTTTTCGGCATGTTGGCATGGGGAACAATAGCGCGTTTAAAACCGTGTTTGGCCGCTTCTGAAATGCGTTCTTGTCCACTGGGAACGGGACGAATTTCTCCTGCCAATCCCACTTCTCCAAATACCACCAGATCACGAGGCAGAGGCCGGTCGCGGAAACTGGAAACCAAAGAGAGTAATAACGCCAGATCAGCACTCGTTTCTGTTACTTTTACCCCACCTACGACATTCACAAAAACATCTTGATCAGCCATTTGCAAACCGCCATGTCGATGCAGAACGGCAAGCAGAATAGCCAGCCTGTTTTGTTCAAGACCTACGGCTACGCGGCGTGGGTTTGACATCATGGAATGATCGACTAATGCCTGAATTTCAACGAGTAGAGGACGAGTACCTTCCCAGACAATCATGACCGAACTGCCCGAGGTAATTTCATCACCACGACTCAGGAAAATGGCGGAAGGATTATTGACTTCCCGTAACCCCTGTTCGGTCATCGCGAATACACCGAGTTCATTAACGGCACCGAAGCGGTTTTTATGGCTGCGCAGGGTGCGGAAACGGGAATCCGTTTCACCATCCAGCATGACGGAACAGTCTATGCAGTGTTCGAGTACCTTGGGGCCTGCCAACGTGCCATCTTTTGTCACATGCCCAACCATGATAATGGCAACGCCGCGGGTTTTGGCAAACCGTGTCAGGTAGGCTGCGGTTTCCCTGACTTGTGCAACACTGCCTGGTGACGATTGGATATCAGCCATATGCATGACCTGAATTGAATCAATCACCATCAGTTTAGGTTGTTCTTGCTCTGCGATCAGACAAATCTGCTCAATGCTGGTTTCCGATAGCATATTTAGCTGATCTGTCGGTAAACCCAACCGATGTGCTCGCATCGCCACTTGTTGTAATGATTCTTCCCCTGTTACATACAGAGTTTTCATCTGAGTTGATAGCTGACACATGGTTTGTAAAAGCAGGGTACTTTTCCCCGCACCAGGGTTACCGCCAATCAAAATAGCACTGCCAGGAACCACACCACCGCCGAGTACACGGTCAAACTCTTTAAACCCTGTTGAAAAACGGGGCAACTCTTCCAGACTGATATCAGAGAGTTTCTGTACTTTACTGATACTGGCATTTCCGGCATAGCCACTGAAACGCTCATTACGGGATGATGATGAAGCTGCGGCTAAACGCACTTCTGTAATGGTATTCCATGCGTGGCAGGCGGTACATTGCCCCTGCCAGCGGGGATAATCCGCACCACATTCGTTACAGACAAATGCCCGTTTTGCTGCTTTTGCCACTTTGTACTTCCTCAATATAATTGCTTTTGCTAGCGTTCTTCGTGTTTCAAACCACCGCTTAACACACACAGAACGCCCATTAAATCTGCATGGCGGATAGCAACTTTAGCCTGGGTGTAAACTTTTGGCTTAGCATGATAGGCGATCCCCAATCCTGCCTTACGGATCATTTTCAGATCATTGGCTCCATCCCCAATCGCGACGGTCTGGCTCAGAGGAATATCCAGTGCTTTTGCCAATCTTATCAGCGTGGTTGCCTTGTATTTTGCATCGACGATCGGCCCTTTGACTTTACCGGTCAGCTTGCCATTTTTTATCTCCAGTTGATTGGCGACTGCGTCAAAAAGGCGTAGCTGCTGGCGAAGATTATCGGCAAAGAAAGTAAAACCACCGGAGGCAATCGCGACATGCCAATCCAATGATTGTAACTTGCGAACCAGGCTGGTTAACCCTGGCATTAGCGGAAGTGTTTCCATCACTTGCTGCAAGATTGATGCATCGGCGCCTGCCAACTGAGCAACTCGCTCGCGCAGACTTTCTGAAAAATCCAGCTCGCCTTGCATCGCCCGTTCGGTGATTTCCGCCACTTTATCACCAACTCCGGCCAGGCGGGCAATTTCATCAATGCATTCAATCTGGATAGCTGTAGAATCCATATCCATCACCAATAAGCCAGGTGAGCGGAGACGAGGGATCTGCCCCAAGGGAACGACATCCAAACGGCATTCATCTGCCTGCCGTTTTATGCGAGGCGAGAGGCTACCGGCAATACGGACAACCTGATAATCATCGATCCGCCATGAAGAAACCACCACAATGGCAGCGCCCAATCGGTGCTGGAACTCGCTGATACGTTGTTTATTCAAACCACGTCCATACAGCAACCAGCCGCTATCTCCTGCCCGATAATCCAGTGGCATGACTTCATCACCACTGAGGGATAGGGGTAATCCGGGCCATTTATGGATCTCATCCGGTAAGTAACGATAGGCCAGATTATTAGACATGAACATTGACTCCTGTAATTCCATATAATTTGGTGCAGGCAAAAAACGCTTTTCAAACTATCCTATCATTACCGCATCTGGCAACATGTGCTTTCTGAACATGGGATGAGATAACTATGATAAAAGCCAAGCTAAAAATTAGACTGCACAAGACGGCGATTATATTAGTCTGTATAGCACTGCTTGTACTGCTGATGCAGGGAGTTTCCTATTTCAGCCGTTCTCAACAACAGGCGCATATGGATCAATTTGAAGATCTGGCGAAAACATTGGCAAAACAAGTTGCATTCAGCTTGTCTGATTATATGGAGAATGGTAGCAAAGATCTTAATAATAAAAAGATTGTCGCCAACTTAGATTACTTGACCAGCAATAGCCGCATTTTGGATGCCAGCGTCTATTTGGAGAATGGCACACAGATAGCACGAAGTGGTGAGCCGATTTCTGTTCGTGAACGATTATCGCTGGAAGGTAAAAAATCCAGTAGTTATTTTAACCAACAAATTGTTGTGCCGATACCAGGAAAAAATCATCCGAAAGGTTTTCTTCGCCTGACACTGGATACGCATCGCTTGGCAACCGAGGCGAAACAGGTCGATAACACAACGAACTTACTTAGGGTAATGCTCCTGCTATCTTTGGCGATTGGTTTTATTCTGGCTCATAATTTGCTGAAACTGTCTCCTAGTCGCTGGCAACAATCCCCTTATCTGCTGACTGCCAATACTAAACCTTCTGATGAAGCAGAAAGCAAAGCACAAGATGATGACAACCAACGGTAAGTCACATTACCGTTGGTTATTGTGCGGATGGCTTTCCTTGTTATCAATGTCCTTTCCATAATACCGCTTGAAACAAATGGAATAGAGTACGCCGTGTAGAAGTGTAATCATTACTGCGCCATAAAACACAATCGGCTGATGGGCAACATTAATATGTACAATCGGAATATTGTTAAAACGAAAGATATACATATGAAAGGCCATCGCAGCGATTGCAAGTAAAATCCCCGCTGCATTGTGGTGGATCCGGTGTGACAGCAGGAACCATTTTAAAGTGAAGAAAAAAGGGATAAGCATTAATAAAGAAATAACTACGTAAACCATTATCATTTCCTTAAGTTTTTATTTAAGACGTTGATGTAAGTAGATAGATTGAACACATCATAAACATGCTGCGTGTTTCAATTATCAATTTAATATGCCTGTTATTTAGCGACGTGAAGTAAGTCTAGAACATGATTTATACATAAATAGTAAACATAGTTATTATTAATTTTTTTGATTTTGTTGATAAATTATAGTGTTTTATGGAAAGGGTCTTATTCAGAGGTAGATGACCTGAACCCTGCGGAAGAACAGCGTTCAGGTCTGTTGGAGTGGGTAGATGAATCGATGGAGGGGGAGCCTGCTAACTAAAATTGGTTATAAGTATCGGGGTTTGGGCCTATCCGCTTCCCGATTTCCAGTTCAGCCATGGCTGTTAAGTCTTCTTTTTCCAGTCTGAAATCGAATACAGCAAAATTTTCTTTAATACGAGAAGGTGTAATAGATTTAGGAATGGCAATCATGCCGCATTCAAGGTGCCAACGAATCACAATCTGCGCTGGAGTTTTGCCGTATTTAAGCGCCAGACGTTCAACCAGTGGCGAATTAAAAACACCTTTTCCACCCCGTGATAACGGGCTCCAAGACTCAGTTGTAATGTGGTGGGTGGCATTCCATGAATGAAGTTGTCGCTGTTGCAGTAAAGGGTGCAATTCAATTTGGTTGATGACGGGAACTACCCCCGTTTCCTGTATTATTTTTTGTAAATGCTCGATATGAAAATTACATACTCCAATACTGTGAGTCAGGCCAGTTTCTTTCAGCTCAATCAGTTGCTTCCATGCATCAACATAGTGATCCTGTTCGGGCACTGGCCACTGAATGAGATAGAGATCAACATAATCTAACTGTAGTTTGTCCAGGCTTTCTTGCAATGCTGCACGTGCGTCCAGGTGGCGATCATTCCAAAGTTTGGTGGTGATGAAAATTTCTTCGCGTGGGATATCAGTTTCCTTTAAAGCTTTTCCCACCCCTGCTTCGTTATGAAAAATTGCTGCTGTATCAATGGAGCGATAACCGACTTCCAATGCAGTATGGATAGACTTAACAACCTGTTCATTACTCGCTTTCCAAACACCAAGCCCCAATTGTGGCATGTGATTCCCATCAGCGAGTTTAATAATTGTCTGCTGACCCATTATTACCTCCTTTTACGCCTAAACCTAATTTCGATGTGGGTTGGTTAATGAGGTTGTCCATCCCATTCAGGGGAAGTTATTCAGCATGTTAAATTTGAGCACAGCTTAAATAGTGGGTAGTAACAGTACCTGTTGGAATGGACTCTGGTTGTTCAATTATTGAGTTGATAATCCAGTAAGATGATAGTCAAGTAAATAGAAAATCAAGTAAATAGAAAAAATAGTGGTTTTTTGCGATCGTGTTAAGACGATAAGCCCGTTATTTTTTTTTCTTTGCTGTTCCTCTCTTATGACGCCAATACATCAGTACAGAAGCGGATAACCCGCTGATCAACAGAATGACAGGCAAAATCACCAAAATATTCATGACCATATCTTGATGTGCTTTAACGAAAGGGATTTGGTTCAAGATATAGCCAAAACCCACGATAATAATGACCCATAAGAAGCCACTTAACCAGTTAAAAAATTGAAAGCGTTTATTATTTAGGCCAGAAATACCGGCAAATGTTGGCAGGAGAGTGCGAACAAACGCTAAAAAGCGTCCGATAAGCAGGGCAGACAGACCGTGTTTAGAGAATAAGACATTGGCACGTTGGCGATATTGCAAAGGAAGTTGAGCCAGCCAGTTTTTGACAATACGGGTATGGCCGAGCCAGCGCCCCTGTAAATAACCCAGCCAACAACCCAGGCTTGCCGCGATGGTTAGCAGAACTACCGTGGGAATGAAACTCATGACACCTTTGGCAATTAAAGCACCGGAAAGCACCAACAGAGTATCGCCGGGCAAAAAGGCGGCTGGCAGTAGGCCGTTTTCCAGCACTAGCGTGACAAAGAGAACGCCATAAATAACCCAGATGACGTCTGGATTGGCAAGTTGATTAAAATCATGATGCCAGAGTGCATGCACGATCTCGCTTAACGTTTCCATTGTTTATCCTGTGACTTTTGCGAGTAAAATAATTAACAAACAGATCTGCTTCAGTGTACCGCAAAATGATGAGAGGAGGGGATTTGATTCAGCATCAGGGGAAACCGTGGCTATCTGCAAAAGGAAAAAGATAGCCACAATGGGAAGGTGAAACTTAACGAATGGCCAAACGAGCAAAACCGGCTTCCAAATCATCAATCAAGTCTTGTGGATTTTCCAGCCCAATATGGAGACGGAATAAAGTGCCGGTTTTTGGTGGTGAAGGGTATTGACGTAGTCGTTGCAGCATTTCTGGTTGAATGCCTAAAATCAATGACTCAAAACCTCCCCACGAAAAGGCCATCTTAAAATGATTCAGGTTATCGAGATAATCTGCAAATTGTTGGTGTGTAAGCTGGGTATTCAGGAGAAAAGAAAATAGCCCACAGGAGCCAGTGAAATCACGCTGAAAAAACTGATGCCCTGGGCAAGAAGGTAAGGCAGGGTGATAAACTTCGGCAACTTCCGGCCGCTGAGCAAGCCATTTGGCGATTTTGATACTGTTTTCTTCGTGTTGTTTTAAACGAATGGCTAAGGTGCGTAACCCTCGGTTTGCCATATACACTGTATCGGGATCGGCAATTTGCCCTAGCAGATAAGATCCTTCCCTAAGTTGATCCCAACATCGCGCATTAGCGACCGCTGTACCCAGCATCCCGTCTGAATGACCAATAATATATTTGGTGGCGGATTGGATGGAAATATCGATGCCAAACTCCAGAGCCTTAAACAGTACGCCAGCCGCCCATGTATTATCAATGATAATCACAATCTCAGCATTGACTTGTCGAATCGCACGCACGATAGCAGGAATATCTTGCACTTCCATCGTCAGAGAGCCGGGTGATTCAAGAAAGATAACTTTGGTATTAGGCTGAATCAGCGAAGCAATATTTTCTCCGATCATGGGGTTAAAATAATCGGTGGAAACCCCCATTTTTTTCAGCACATGCTGGCAAAATTCCTGTGTAGGTTCATAGGCCGTACCTGTCATTAAAACATGATCACCGGTTGCCACAAATGCCAGAATTGAATGGGTAATCGCTGCCGTACCGGAAGGATAAAGAGCACAGCCAGCGCCGCCTTCCAGTTCAGCCATCGCTTCTTGGAAAGAAAAGTGAGTCAAAGTGCCACGGCGTCCATAAAATAATTCACCTTTGGCACGGTTCTTCAAGGCTTGCTTTAAATCTTCAACGGTATCGAAAATGACAGATGAAGTGCGTTGAATCAGGGGATTAACGGCACTTTGCGTATATCTTTTTTGTCTCCCTGCACTAACCAATAAAGTTTCTAGTTTTTTTTCTGTCATGGCATCGTTCCCCAAGTTATTTCCTGCCTGTATCTAAATAGAATCGTTTAAATAATGATGAGCAAGTTAAAAGATTTGGGCGCGTTTTACCAAAGAGATTCGAACAACTTGACGAAAATTCAAGGTGAGCTGA
This sequence comes from Xenorhabdus griffiniae, assembly GCF_015163655.1. GTDB lineage: Bacteria > Pseudomonadota > Gammaproteobacteria > Enterobacterales > Enterobacteriaceae > Xenorhabdus > Xenorhabdus griffiniae. The sequence continues at coordinate 9,396 of NZ_JADEUF010000100.1, forward strand.
CGTGGTCAATCAGGATTGATTAATGAAGGCACATCATTAAGTGGGACTTTTTTATTAAATAGTAATGATAATTACTATCAAATCGCCAAATGTCTGATATCATTTGTAGCGGACTTTTTCCTCTTTCGAGGTAAGAGGCATGGATCAGGGCTCAAATGAAACCCGTATCTTCACTTTGCAGTGCCGTTATCAAGCTGCAAGAGGTCGGAGATGTATGGTCAAAAAGCGAGCTGTGACTCAGGAAATATTAGGATTAGCAAGATGAGTAAACGTGATTCACTGCTAAGTAACAGAATCTATAAGAAAGAGAGTAAGGCTAACTGATGCGTAATTTGACAGCTTCTATTCTATTGGCACTCGGATTAACAAGTTCAGCATGGGCTGATACAACACCAGCCACGTCAGAAAATCAGGCTGCTGCTCAGGTAACACCAGCATCTTCCTCAGCTCTGCAAGCGGCTGAACCAACAACTGATGCACCATCAACCCCAGATGCACAAACCGTGACGGCAGATACCACGGAAAATGTAGCGGTGACGACAGAAGAAACCGTTGTGGCACCTATTGAAGAAGTTTCTGGCAACCAGTCTGGTGGTTTCGCAACGGATCTGTCTGTTTGGGGTATGTATCAAAACGCAGATGCGGTAGTAAAAACGGTTATGGTGGGACTGGTGATCGCTTCTGTCATCACATGGGCGCTGTTTTTCTCCAAAGGTACAGAACTCTTAATGGCTCGCCGCCGTTTGTGTAAAGAGCAATTGGCTTTGGCTGACGTAGCCAATCTGGATGAAGCAGTGAAAATTGCAGCAGATTTTGGCAATCGCAGCGTCAGTCGTCTGTTGTTGAGTGAAGCACAGTCTGAGCGTGCTCTGTCTGTTGACAGTATTGACAAGGTTGGAACCAAAGAGCGAACTTCGTTCCGTATGGAACGTGCCGTTGCAGCCATTAGCCGCCATATGGGGCGTGGTAACGGTTATCTGGCGACCATTGGCGCAATTTCTCCGTTTGTGGGGCTGTTTGGTACTGTTTGGGGGATCATGAACAGTTTTATCGGCATTGCGCATTCACAAACGACTAACCTGGCTGTTGTTGCACCAGGGATTGCGGAAGCACTGTTAGCGACCGCATTGGGGTTGGTGGCAGCAATCCCTGCGGTTGTGATTTATAACGTCTTTGCCCGCGTTATTTCGTCATACCGTGGTCAGGTGGGAGATATGGCCGCTAAGGCAATCCTGTTGCTGGGGCGTGATCTTGATCTGGCTGAAAGCAAAACAGAAAAAGCAGAAGCAAGGTAATAAATTATGGCAATACGTCTTAATGAAGATTTGGACGATAACGGCGAACTGCATGAAATTAACGTTACGCCGTTTATTGACGTGATGTTAGTGCTATTGATTATTTTCATGGTAGCAGCGCCATTGGCAACGGTAGATATTAAAGTTGATTTGCCAGCATCAACCGCTAAGCCGCAACCACGACCAGAAAAACCGGTATTTTTAACGGTAAAAGCAGATAAGCAGTTGTATGTGGGAGAGCAGGCGGTTGATCGTAATAACTTGTCTTTGGTATTGGATCAAACCACGCAATCTAACAAAGACACGACAATTTTCTTTCAGGCTGATAAAACCGTGGATTATGAAACCTTAATGAGCGTCATGGATTCCCTACGTAAAGCGGGTTATCTCAAAGTGGGATTAGTGGGGATGGAATCAGTTTCCGCGCAATAACGTTTCTTTGATTACCTGAAATATGAACTGCCCGAATCGTTAATCGGGCAGTTTTAAGTAATCACTCTCATATTTTCTCTTTTATCGCAAATGGCTGCATATTTCGATTAATGTCTTTATATTTGATTATGTATCTCAATTGAGCTACAGTATGTTTATTAATCAATACAGGGGGTTCAATATGGCTGCAAATGCGTTTGTTCGTGCTCGTATAGATGAAACACTAAAAAATGAAGCTGCTGAAGTGTTGGCTAGTATGGGGTTAACTGTATCTGACTTAATTAGAATTACTTTGACCAAAGTAGCCAAAGAGAAGGCGTTACCGTTCGATATGCGTATTCCTAACGCACTGACTGCAAAAACTATTGCTGATAGCGAAAACGGTATAAATATCCATAAAGCGAAAGATGTTGACGATCTATTTTAACTGGAACTGCCCGAATTGTTAATCGGGCAGTTTTAAGTAATCACCAGGACTGCTTCTTCCAGTCAAAAGGTAATAGTTCACTAAGAGATAAAATCTTTTCTTGAGAGACTTTTACTTCTGCATGGATATTTTCTGGATTTATCTGGCTGATAAACTCTCGGCAACGGCCACAGGGAGAAATGATATTGCCATGCCGGTTAACAGCAATAATCCTGATTATCTGTGTTTCACCTCGCTTTATCATCTCAGCGATGGCACAGTGCTCTGCACAAAATCCCATAGAGCAAGCTGTATCAATATTAATACCAGTATAAATATGACCAGATTTGCTTTGAATAACGGCACCTACGTGACCATATTTAATATATTTATTTAATTGAGTCGGGGATATTAGGCAATGTGCCATATGCTCCATTTCCTCAAAAGAAACCACAAAATACTCCTTGTTCATCATTGAATGGATTAATAAATTAGATGGCTCAGTCTGTTATATTACGAATAAACTCAATAACCGATTGTGCCATCTCCTTCTCATTCTTGCCTTCAACCCGAATAATCACTTCCATGCCACTTTTGATTCCCATTGACATCACTTTAAACATACTTTTTAGATTTGCACTTTTATCTCCTTTGACAATTTCAATTTTACCGCTGTAATTTTTAACAAAATTACAGAGTTGAGCACAAGGCCGTGTATGTAACCCCGAAGGAGCAGTAACAACCACCGAATATTCAATCATAAAAATCACCTTTTTATATACGCATCTTGAAGTTAGATTGGTATAGAAATAAGATCAGGATTTTTTTAACGAGCTACCACGGGTTTGAATAACATTCTGGTACCAGTAAAATGAGTCTTTTTTATGGCGGGAGAGATCTTTAATATCTTTATCTGTTCGATTAACATAGACAAAACCATATCTTTTTTTATAGCCATTGCTGGTGGAAAGCAGATCAATAAAACTCCACGGGTTATAGGAAATCACCTTAACGCCATAATCCATTGCTCGCTTAATGGCATTAATATGTTGTTGAATATAGTTAATGCGATAATCATCATGAATAGAACCATCAGATTCTAATTTATCATCGGCACCAAAGCCATTTTCTGTGATCATCAATGGTTTCTGATAACGGGTATACAAATCTCGCAAAAGATATTCCAATCCAATGGGATCAATTGCCCAATCCCAATCTGTTGTATCAAGATGTGGGTTTTTATGGATTTGATAGAAATCTGGTTGAATTTCATGTCCGTCTATTTGCCCTTTAATGCCCGTTGGATTAAAGCCATCCATTCGCCGTTGAGCACCTTTTGGCACTGCAGCGGCGGCGTGACTACAATAGTAATTAATTGCCAGAAAATCAGAATAACCTGCTTTAATCAATTCCATGTCACCGACTTCAATATGCGGTGCCAACCCCTGATTTTTTAGATAAATGAGGGCTGATTGATTATAGTGCCCTTTCAGGTAGACATCTGTGAAGTAGTAATTACGCAGATCATTGGCATTTTGAGCCGCCAAATTATCTTCCGGCTTGCTGGTGAGTGGATAAATAGCGGAATACCCCAAGGCTGCACCAACCAAGCCATTGGGAACCCATTGATGAACCAATTTGCAGGCGATAGCATGGGCAAGATTCATATGATGGTTGATCTGATATTTGATTTGTTCATCATGCAAATAGTGCTCTGGGATCAGACATTTTTTCGTCCAGAATTGCACAATAATACTTTGTTCATTGATGGTTAACCAATATTGGACTTTCTTGCTAAATTCTTTGATTACAAATTCTGCGTAATAAGCAAAATCTGCAACACTTTGCCGATTAATCCAGCCATGATATTTTTCAACCAGCGCCATAGGCATATCATAATGGTAGAGTGTCGGAATCGGTGTTATTCCATTTCTCAACAATTCATCGATAAGATTGTGATAAAATTCCACTCCTTGAACATTAACTTCTCCGATGCCATCTGGAAAAATACGCGACCACGCAATAGAAAAGCGGTAAGATTTCAAACCAAGTTCTTTCATTAACGCAATATCTTCTTTATAGCGATGGTAATGATCACTGGTTATATGGGTATCAGCAAAACCTGGATTATTATTAATGACATCTTGTTGTGAAAGTTTTTTACCGTATTCTTCCGCGGCACCTTCAACCTGATAAGCACTGGTTGATGCGCCCCAAAGAAAATTCTCTGGAAATAAATCATTATTTTTTATCATGGTGTTTTCCTTTATTGACTTTTATTAGTGATATTATGAATAAATTCATAAAGGCCAATTATCTCTTTTCGCAGATTAAGCTCGCTCCGTATCGTCATTAATGTATCCTGAGCATGGATAAACAGCAGGTCTAAATAAAAACTTTCACCTTGCGTCTCTTTCTGAATAATTTCAGTTTGTGCATGGTGAGCAGAGAGCATCATTTTTTTGGCTTTTTCAAGATATAAATAGGCATTCTTAAAGTCACCAATATGAGCATATTTAATGGCTTCTTCACTTTTTTCTCTTGCATTACCTGCATTGAGAATAATTTCCAGAGCAACGGGGATTAATATGTTGTCCTCACGATTCATTTTTAAACTTCCTGATGAAATTAAACAATTCAATCTTGCTGACTTGTATTGGCACTTTCTTCCTCAATACGCTTTTTTTCATAAACCTTAAAGAAGGGATACCAGGTGATAAGGAAAACGGCCATAAGCACGGCATAGCAAATAATCGCTCGCCAATCTTCCGTAATGATGACGCTGGAAAATGGAGCTGGTATCTGACCAACTTGAATCATTTTCGAAGGTATGTTCAGCCAATCTGAACGCATGAAAATCCATACGATAATTGGGCTGGTAATTGCATTGATCCACATTGGCAGCATTAAGAGTGGATTAAGGACGATTGGCGTACCAAATACCAGCGGTTCGTTAATATTGAAAAAAGAAGGGCCGATACAGATATAACCTGTTGTTTTCAATTCTTTGGATTTTGAAAACAGCATTAAAAGATTCAAGGCAAGCGTTGCTCCCGTTCCTCCCATGGTGATTAAAGCGGCGGTAAATAGGGTTTCGTAAGTCACGATATTGGTGGGGGGGTGACCGGCAGCAACCAGCGCAATATTGGCAGTGATCCCAAGCATGAAGATTGGCATTTGCAGGCCTGTGAATGTCCAGACAGAAATACCCATAGACATGGCTATTGCCGGAATTAACGCCATAAGAATAAAGCCAGGTAGGGTTTGCCCGAACGCAGCAATGGGAGAAAAGAACGATAACAATTTGGAAAAAACATCAATATCAAAAGTGAAGACCAATAATGTTCCACAGCCAATGGAAATCAGTATGGGAATAATCGCATGTATCCAGCCGACAACGAAATCGGGTAAAGAACTCTCTTTCAAGAATCCTAACTTGGTATATAAATGAAAGAGATAAGAAACAAACATCCCAGTGACAATACCTAATAATATCCCCGCTGGGCCAAAGCGATCAAAACTGACGAGCATATTGCCATCGGTAAATTCTGGCTTAATGAACATCATGTAAACACAAATCGCAGTAAGTCCGGCAATGAGCGTATAACGAAAGTGATACAGCTTCTCCATCATTTGATTTGCAATCATAAAAGCCGTAATTAGACCGAGCATACCGAAAGAATAATTGGCAATCTTGCCAAGATCGGGCAAAAACAAAAAATAAGAACGAAATACGTTATAAAAAAAGGGTCGTGACATCAATTTATTGAATCATGTATAGTATGCCTATTTGGAGAACATTCAGATGGCAAAGATTGATGTGACCTGTCCCTCTTGTTGTGCAGTTAAAGGGATCC
>NZ_JADEUF010000101.1 GCF_015163655.1 Xenorhabdus griffiniae
TACCCGTTCTGTCTGGGGTGACAAAGGAATGTATCTGGCGATTACACCACGTGTGAGTAACTTAATCGTAGAAGAAGGCAGTGCTTACGCGGTTGATGGTGTAGCGGTTGGAACTCAGTACGATTATCTGACACACATTGATCTGCGCAATGAACACGGTAACTTCGTACCGTGGCAACCGACACAGGAAGATATGATGGCGTGTGATTGGGAGTTTGTGGAAGAAGAGGCGGCGAAGTCTGAGATTAAACCAGAGACATCAGAATATAATTTAGTCTTTGATTTGACTACCTCCCAGAAATATACAAACGCATATGGAGGTGATGTAGCAAATGGTAACTTAGTTAGGATTGAAGATAATATAGGTAATGATCCAATTTTTGCTTTTTATTTTGAAAAAAACTATAACGCAATCACTGTAAATTTTTCACATTTAAATCTAGCAAACGATATGGAAACATTAAATAATATAAGAGCGAAGCTACTAACAATTACTGTGGATGGAACAAAATATGAACTCGGGTATCCTATTGAAAAAACAGATTGGCCTCAACCTATTTATATTCCATGGTATAAAGGTAGCGATGTGGAAAAAATTTCTAACCTGCTAAAACAAGAAAATAAAAAATTCCGTTTCCATCTCAACTGGCATGATTAATCTTTTTAGGCTGCGCACCGCGTGGACTTCCCCAACCCCTTGATCTCCTTAATTTCCGTTTTTCTGACAGAAATAAGTAAAATCAAAATGTTACGTTAAATAGGATAATTATCCTATTTTAACCCCTTGATTTAATTGAATTCCGTTCCTGAGCAGGAATTAAGCAAAATCAACGACTTAGATAAAGGTGGGATTCCTCACCTTTAACCCGTTACTCGCTGATCACGTTATTCGTGATGCGTCACGATAAATAAAGGCCATTGATTCTTCCGTTTCAAACGGAGGTATGGAATTAACTGTAGGAATTACTTTAGTTTAAGGAGTCACTTTACTGAGCATGAGGGCTACGGAACTGTAGGGGATTCCTCTGTAGTTGATTACCCTGAGAGTTAAAGGGCCGACTGCAGCCCCTCCATGTTACTCTTCTTTCTTCTGCATGAGCTTATTGAATTTTTCATGCAGTGATTGTGGGTACAGTTCTGTGTATACCTGCCATAATACATCCAGTGAACGATGCCCTGTGACTTGCGCGACCTCTTCAATGGAAAATCCCGCCTCAAACAAACGACTGGCTCCTTCTCGGCGTAGGTCGTGGTAGCGGAGGTCTTCGATGCCAAGCTCGACACATGCTTTATGAAAACCCTTGGATATACTTCTCGTATTATAAGGAAATATCAGCCCACTATCAGATTTAGGCTGTCGTTGAACTATATCCCACGCCTCCCCAAGTAAGGGAACGAGCATATGATTGCCGACTTTCTTTCTGGGGTCTTTTCTGTCTCTTACGAGCACAGACCTCTGCTTCTCATCAATATCATCCCACCTGATTTTACATACCTCCCCAATGCGCATGCAGGAAAGTATTGAGAAATTCAATATATCCTCGTAAGGAATATTACTTGTCCAGTGGCTGCCTCGCCTGCGCAGCACCTCCATTAATCTATCTAACTCCTCGCGTTCTGGTCTTCTGCTGCGTCGTTGGCTTTTACTGATTAATCCCATTTGGGTTAAAACTGAACGAGCTTCATGTGCGGGATTCGAGGTGTAGTCTATACCATAGACAGGCTTGGCTGATTTTAGGACAGATGACAAATAGACGACATCATGATTAATTGTGGCGGGGGTAGTCCCTGTAGAATGTCGTTGCTTGCAATGTTCAATAATATGGCTGACCGAAAGCTCAGTTAGAATACGTTTTGCGAGATCACTCTTTAACAACGAATTCAATACATTTTTCTTATCTCTTCCTGCCTTTCCACCCAAACCTGGATCATTGATATATTTATGCAATAGAGCACCAACTGTAAAATCTTCGGTATCATTCTGTGTAGGGACTCCATTTTGTTCTAACTCAGCCACCCGCTGAGCACCCCATGTTTTGGCATGAGAGTGTTTTCCAAATGTACGGTTCTCTCTGTAAATGTATTTACCGCCAGACTTAACACCGACAGTGCAGCGGTAACGGACAGTGCCATCTGCGCGAGGGCGCTTTTCTATGCTATAGTAGGCCATCTGTGATGCTCTCCAGTTCAAATTTTTCACGACATAAAGGGGTGCCATTAGGGGTGCTGATAATCCCAAAATAGCCTAAAAAACCCTTAAATGCACGAAAATCAGCAAAAATAACAACTCAGGAAATTCAGCATAATAGCGAGCTATGGCGGGAGTCTGGCGTGTTATTTGGGTATTTTCTTTTTTCGTTTTACCGATTTATAATCGGCGGCCCAAACAGAGGTATATGATGACTGCGACAAACTTTTCCGAATTCCAACTTGATGAATCCTTGCTTGAAGCACTGAACGACAAAGGCTACGAACGCCCGACCGCTATTCAGGCGGCAGCCATTCCTGCGGCTATGGACGGACGCGATGTATTAGGCTCAGCGCCAACCGGTACCGGTAAAACTGCCGCTTACCTGCTACCGGCTCTACAGCATTTATTGGATTTTCCTCGCAAAAAATCAGGACCTCCACGCATCCTGATTTTGACACCAACCCGTGAACTGGCAATGCAGGTGGCAGAACAGGCAAAAGAGCTGGCGGCCCATACACATTTGGACATTGCCACAATTACAGGTGGTGTTGCCTACATGAATCATGCGGAAGTATTCAGTGAGAATCAGGATATTGTTGTCGCAACGACAGGGCGTCTGCTGCAATACATCAAAGAGGAAAATTTCGACTGCCGTGCAGTGGAAACGCTGATCCTTGATGAAGCGGATCGCATGTTGGATATGGGATTTTCCAATGATGTCGAAACGATTGCAGGAGAAACCCGCTGGCGTAAACAAACATTGTTATTCTCCGCGACGCTGGAAGGGGAATCCATCCGTGATTTTGCCGAGCGTCTGTTAACCGATCCGGTTGAGATCGATGCCGAACCTTCTCGCCGTGAGCGCAAGAAAATTCAGCAATTTTACTATCGGGCTGATTCGTTAGAGCATAAAACAGCCCTGCTATGCCACCTTCTCCAGCAACCTGAAGTGACGAAATCCATTGTTTTCGTGCGCAAACGAGAACGTGTGCGCGAGCTTGTCGATTGGCTGAACCAAGCAGGCATTCAAGCGTGTTTTCTTGAAGGTGAAATGGTGCAAGCCAAGCGTACAGATGCTGTCAGACGCTTGAATGAGGGTAAAGTCAAGGTTTTGGTCGCAACCGATGTTGCTTCCCGTGGCTTGGATATCGAGAATATCAGCCACGTCTTTAACTTCGATTTGCCTCGTACCGCGGATGTTTACTTACACCGAATTGGTCGTACTGCTCGCGCAGGCCGTAAAGGAACTGCCATTGCTCTGGTTGAAGCACACGATCACCTGCTTTTAGGCAAAATCAGCCGTTACCTCAAAGAGCCTTTGAAAATGCGAGTGGTTGATGAACTTCGCCCACAAACCAAAGCGCCAAGTGAGAAAAAAAGCAATAAGCCATCCAAAAAAGTATTGGCAAAACGCAAAGAGAAGAAGAAAACAGAAGAGACAAAGAAAAACCACGTAAAAGTTCGTCATCGCGATAGCAAAAATATCGGGAAACGCCGCGCTCCTTCTGGCAATCCCAGACCAGAATTAACTGAATCTAAATAGCATTTCAAAATGATAGGAGTATTCCTTAACCCCGCGCTCTGCGCGGGGTTAAGGGACTCCAACATCTGATACTCTCAGTATGATGAAAACCTATTTAGCAACGATTAATTAATCACCGATTGTAGAACATGGGCGAAGCCATACAGTGAATTCGCCCATGTTCCGGCAGACTGAGCGCTAAATATTATACGGCATAAGGCTGCTCACCTTGCTGCAAGGTAAGATCTGTATCTGTAACGTCCGTTGACGCCAACATGGTATTGCCATTATTCAACCAAGGCTTTTGTTCCGCCATTAATTCGAGGACAGCTTCCAAAAAATGAGCCTTAAAAGTGTGGAGACCATATCGATTAGGCAACATGACATCCCATATACTTTCTAATTCATATTCATACTTAAGCTCTACTTCGTGCCCCATAGGTTGACGAATTGGCAATGTTTTTTGCAGGTTCCCCAGCCAATCATGTTGGACGGTATAATGGCGTATCAAACCGCTGTCAGCCATTTCACGAGCAACTTCGGGTGATACGCCCATATATTTCAATGTAGCGTCAGAAACACTAACAGAATTGTAAATAACTGCTGGTTTCCCTGTTGCCAATGCTGCCACTGTTGCTAATCCGCCCCCCAATGAATGCCCTGTAAAAATGACATTTTCACCAAATACTTCTAACGATTTATGTGCCAATTCCACGGCTTGATTATACTGCTTTTCATTGAAACCAAGCCCTTGACGAATACTTACCATAAAATCCTGTAATTCATTCGATCCTGTGAAAGAAACAATATACAGCCCCTTATTGTGGTAAACACCGGCCTGAAATCCTGTTGAATAATCATTCAGCGTATCAGGATCAATACCTAATTTTGATAAATCCTCATCAGACAGGCGCACATAATCGCCAATCCCTAAACTCGTTTGTCGATAAACATCACGGGTAACCAACGTCAAGTTATAATCGACCAGTTTAGATTGTTTTCCCGCAATATCATTTGCTTTCAATTCAGGAGCTGCCATCGTGCTGGCATTTAAATTATTAACCAATGATTGATAGAGGGCATTCACCTGCTTGGTATTTTCTGAAAGTGAAATGCCAGGGGAAGAAATGTGTTCAACTTCGTCAGGTGGTGATTGAGCTGAAGAATTAGGTTGGGGTTGTAGCGCATTTTCTTGTAGTGAGTAGATCCCTGGTCCACGGAAAAAATCGGTATTAACTGATAAAGTCATAAAATTCTCCTACAGATTATTTAAATTTGGTGTGTTTTAAAAACCCAAACTCTCTATCGGCAGAATTTTTAACAATATTAAAACAAATTTAATCCTTAATTAACAAAATTAATTCCCATAACTAAAATATGGAAATAAAAAAGGGAGCATTGATTCTCCCTTTAGATTTTTTTTGCTTGATACAAAAATTACAGGCTTTCTGTAAAAGTACGCGCAATAACATCACGTTGCTGTTCTGGAGTCAGTGAGTTAAAACGTACAGCATAACCAGATACACGAATAGTAAGTTGAGGATACTTTTCCGGATGTTTTACTGCATCTTCCAACGTTTCGCGACGCAGAACATTAACATTCAGATGTTGACCGCCTTCTATACGTACAGCCGGCTTAACTTCCAACGGGATCTCGCGATATTCAAATTGCCCCAGTTCCTCTTTAGCAACAATCTGGCCTTCATCGTAATCTGCTTTGGCACAGATGCAACGCGCTTCATTTTTTTCATCATCCAATAGCCAAAAAGAATTCATCAATGCAGCATTATCAGATTGGGTAATTTGAATTCCAGTAATCATTTATACCTCCAGAATCATCATCTTAGTTATTCAGTCAATCCATAATTTAATCAACCATCGTTCTTGATTTCCTGTATACCAGCACAAATGAGAAGATTCTTTGATTGTAATCAACTAATTTCATAAGGTTATTGATAATAAATTCATAACATTATGTTTTAAAACATCTTTTATAGTAGAATTGAATGAAATTATTTTCATATTTTTTCAAAAAAATTTATAAAAATAGATTTTCATCCTGAGAATTAAGCTTAGATTGAGATCTGAGGGTTTCCCTATCCCAAGGGAATCGGTAAGCTTAAGTCATCTGATAATCATTTAGAAAGGGATTGGCTATGTCCACACCTCTCACATGGCACGATGTCATCGGCAATGAAAAGAAACAGCCTTATTTTGTTGATACATTGGCTTATGTTGCCAATGAACGTCAGGCTGGAAAAACCATTTATCCGCCTCAAGCCGATGTTTTTAATGCCTTTCGCTATACTGAATTGGCTGATGTAAAAGTCGTCATTTTAGGACAAGATCCTTACCACGGCCCGAATCAGGCCCACGGTTTGGCTTTCTCTGTACAGCCAGGTATTCCTGCACCGCCTTCTCTCGTCAATATGTACAAAGAACTGGCATCGGATATTGCTGGATTTACTCGTCCAAATCACGGTTGCTTAATAAGCTGGGCAAAACAGGGCGTGTTATTACTCAATACCGTACTCACCGTTGAGCGCGGTAACGCACATTCTCATGCGCATTTGGACTGGGAAACGTTCACTGACAAAGTTATTGCAGCAATCAATGAACATCGCAACGGAGTCATTTTCTTACTTTGGGGATCTCATGCCCAGAAAAAAGGCCACTTCATTGATATCCAACGCCACCATGTATTAAAAGCCCCCCATCCTTCACCTCTGTCCGCCCATCGAGGTTTCTTAGGCTGTAAACATTTTTCACAAGCCAATAACTTATTGGAAGCTCAAGGATTATCTCCAATAAATTGGGAGCCTCAATTACCCCAATAACCGCTCTGCCTACAAAAATGCCGCCTTTCTAATGGCGGCATTACATCACGAGAGACCGTAACCTTTATTTAGAAACCGCAACCATTGCAGGACGCAATAGACGACCATTTAATGTATAACCTTTCTGCATCACCAACATAACCTGATTAGGTTCATGCTGATCTGATTCCATCATGGTCATCGCCTGATGCACTTCTGGATTGAAAGGTACATTAATGTCACTGACCACTTCAACACCAAACTTACCCACTGAATCGATAAAAGATTTCAGCGTCAGTTCAATACCTTCAATCATTGGCAGTAACGTTTCATTGGTACGATCAGCCGCATCTAATGCACGTTCCAGATTATCGATAACGGGCAAAAGTTCATTGGCGAATTTTTCCAATGCAAATTTATGTGCCTTTTCTATATCCTGCTCAGTACGACGGCGAATGTTTTCGATTTCAGCACGCGCACGCAACATAGCATCACGTTCATTAACCTGAGCCTGTTTCAGTTGTTCTTCCAACTCAGCAACACGCGGATCAACAATGCTTTCAGTCTCTGGCGCATCTGCCTGTTCCGCATTCATTTGTTGCTCTAATACATTTTCTGCGACTTGCTCGTCAGGTACTTTTTGGTCTTTACTACTCATGAATATCTCCGCGTATTTTGTATTATCTTCGCCATTTGAGCTTATTATGGGGATCAAAACGCGGGATTCAAGGGAACAATCATTATTGTGAGGGCAAAACCATATGCTGAAGGAAATAACAGCAATGAATAATGAATTCAAATGTATCGGTATTGTCGGTCGTCCACGTCACCCGGAAGCGCTGGCCACCCACGAAATGCTGTACCACTGGCTGGTATCTAAAGGTTATTGCGTCATTGTGGATAGACAGGTCGCGAAAGACATTAATTTAAAAGGCGCTCAAACTGGAGGATTGACAGAAATTGGTAAAATTGCCGATCTTGTGATTGTTGTCGGTGGTGATGGCAATATGCTCGGTGCAACCAGAGTATTATCACGTTATAACATCAAAGTCATTGGTATCAACCGAGGCAATTTGGGCTTTTTGACGGATTTGGATCCCGATAATGCCTTACAACAACTATCCGAAGTTTTGGACGGCAAATATCGAGACGAAAAACGTTTTCTGCTCGAAGCACAAGTGACAAAAACTGGACATAAATCCCGCCGTAGCACTGCATTAAATGAAGTCGTACTTCATCCAGGCAAAGTTGCTCATATGATTGAATTTGAAGTATATATTGATGAACGTTTTGCTTTTTCTCAACGTTCAGATGGATTAATCATAGCAACTCCCACTGGCTCTACGGCCTATTCACTGTCTGCTGGAGGACCTATATTAACCCCAAACTTAGACGCTATCGTGCTAGTACCGATGTTTCCACATACGCTCTCGGCTCGCCCTCTCGTTATCAGCAGCGAAAGCAGCATTCGCCTGAAATTTGCCCAGAATAGCAATGACTACGAAGTCAGTTGTGACAGCCAGATCGTCCTGCCAATCCAAGATGGTGAAGAAGTGATCATCAAACGCAGTGACTATAATCTGCATTTAATTCACCCAAAAGATTACAACTACTTTAATACACTGAGCACAAAACTGGGCTGGTCGAAAAAAATGTTCTAAAAATAGATCTTCCTACTTTACTGTATAAAAAACCAGTTTATACTGTATGGAAGCACAGACATGTTTTTATGCACAGGAACGTGTTTATATACAGTAACAAAGAAGGAGGAGCACGATGCTGACTCAATTGACCATCAGTAACTTTGCTATCGTTCGCGAACTTGAAATTGATTTCCGCACAGGCATGACGGCAATCACAGGTGAAACCGGAGCCGGTAAATCCATCGCGATTGATGCATTAGGTTTATGTCTTGGCAATCGTGGCGAAGCTAACATGGTTCGTCCAGGTGCTCCGCGTACCGATCTTTGTGCCCGTTTTTCACTAACTGATGCTCCTTCTGCCCGCAAATGGCTTATAGACCACCAGCTAGATGGAAGTTTTGATGATGATAATGAGTGCCTGCTGCGTCGTACAATTACCGCTGATGGGCGCTCTCGCGGTTTTATCAATGGCACTGCTGTACCACTCTCTCAATTACGTGAATTAGGTTCTCATATAATACAAATTCACGGGCAACATGCTCACCAATTATTGTTAGAAAATCGTCACCAAAGGCGCTTACTGGATATTTACACGGGCGATTTCGAACTTCAGCAAGAAATGAAACAGGCTTACCAGCAATGGCGCCAAAGCTGCCAGGCTCTCTCCCAATTCCAACAACAAGCTCTTGAGCGTCGTTCACGTCAGCAATTGCTGGAATATCACCTGAAAGAACTGGATGAACTGTCACCACAACCAGGCCATTATCAAGAACAGGATAGTGAATACAAACGGCTGGCAAATTGCGGACAGTTCTTGTCCGTCAGCCAAAATATCCTCCAGATTTTAAGTGATAATGATGAACAGAACATTACCAGTCTTCTTAGCTATGCCCGCAGTGAACTAACAGAGCTTGCCAGCATGGATCACAAACTCAGTGGCCTGCTTAACATGCTGGAAGAGGCGGCTATTCAAATCAATGAAGTGAGTGACGAGCTACGTCATTACAGCGACCAACTGGAACTGGACCCCAATCGTTTATTTGAACTGGAACAGAAAATCTCCCAACAAATTAGTATGGCCCGTAAACACCATGTTGCGCCAGAAGAGTTACCTGCATTACATCAACAACTGTTGGAAGAGCAATATCAGTTATCCCAACAGGAAAATGATTGCGCCCACCTTAGTGAACTTGTCAGCTTACATTATCAGCAAGCCCTGACTGTGGCAGAAAAATTGCATCATGTTCGCCAGAAATATGCCGCAGAATTAAGCCAACTGATAACAAACAGTATGCACCAACTTTCTATGCCTCACGGCCGTTTTACCATTGATGTTACCTTTGAAGCGGAGCATTTAAATATTGATGGCGCCAGCAAAGTTGAATTCAATGTCACAACCAACCCCGGCCAACCCCACCAACCGTTAGCAAAAGTGGCATCGGGTGGTGAGCTTTCCCGTATTGCACTGGCAATTCAAGTCATTACAGCGAAAAAGATGGAAACCCCTGCGCTGATTTTCGATGAAGTTGATGTAGGTATCAGTGGTCCAACAGCGGCCATTGTTGGGCGCTTGCTACGTGAATTGGGAGAATCGACCCAAGTTATGTGTGTCACCCACCTACCCCAAGTCGCAGGATGCGGGCATCAGCATTTTTATGTCAGCAAACAGACAGACGGTGAAGAAACAGAAACCCAAATGCAACTATTGGATAAAAAAGCACGACTTCAAGAACTGGCACGGCTTTTGGCGGGAAGTGAGGTTACAAAAAATACTTTGGCTAACGCAAAAGAACTGTTAGCGGCATAAATTGAGACAACTTTCTTGTATAATTGCAGTCATAGGTAAATGCATAGAGGTTTTCAACCTCTTCAATGTTTATTATTATCGACGGCCTAACTCCTAAAGGAATGTAATTACTATGCGCTGTAAATTGTTGACTGCCGCTACTGTATCACTTGTTATGCTGACTGCGGGTTGCTCTATGTTTGAGCGAATTGTTTATCGTCCTGATATTAATCAAGGGAACTACCTTACGCCGGCTGCGGTATCAAAAATCCATAAAGGAATGACTCAGCAGCAAGTTTCTTACACTTTGGGAACACCAATGCTGACCGATCCATTTGGGAGTCAAACTTGGTATTACGTATTCCGCCAACAACCAGGCCATGGGAAAACAACTCAGGAAACACTGACACTTACCTTTGATAGCAAAGGCGTGTTAACTGATATCAAGGATGAAAAATCACTGCCAGAGAATCAATGAAATGTGTGTTTTATTTATTCGCCAGTAGATAATCTGGCGAATAAATAGATATTATCGCGCATTGCTCTTCGCGCGCTCGGCTCGTTTACGGCGCATTTCTTTTGGATCAGCAACCAGAGGGCGATAAATCTCCACACGATCTCCCTTTTCCAATGTATCAGTCAGTTTGGCAGGACGGCTATAAATACCAACTTTATTTTTAGCCAAATCGATATCATTACGTAATGTCAAAAGGCCGGACGCTACAATCGCCTGTTCGACGGTTGCTCCTTGCGGTACTTTCACATTACGCAGATATTGCCGTTCAGGCAGAGCATAAACGACTTCGATATTAATTTCAGACACTATAGACCTCACGTGCACGTTGGGTAAAAGCCTGAACCATATTCCCAGCTAGCTCTTTAAATACCTTACCAAAAGCCAGTTCAATCAATTTGTTAGTAAATTCAAAATCGAGATGCAACTCAACCTTACAAGCATCTTCACTTAACGGAGTAAAATGCCACCCTCCCATCAATTTACGGAAAGGCCCATCAACAAGTTGCATACTGATGCGTTGATTATCAAATAACGTATTGCGCGTTACGAACGTCTTACTGATCCCTGCCTTAGAGACCTCAACAGAAGCCGTCATTTCATTATTGCTACTGCTTATAACA
The DNA here is from genome assembly GCF_015163655.1 of Xenorhabdus griffiniae. Taxonomy (GTDB): domain Bacteria; phylum Pseudomonadota; class Gammaproteobacteria; order Enterobacterales; family Enterobacteriaceae; genus Xenorhabdus; species Xenorhabdus griffiniae. The sequence goes on from NZ_JADEUF010000101.1 coordinate 11,096, forward strand.
CGGCTACCTACACATCCTGGTAAAAAATCCGGATAAGATGTCACATCGTTGACCAATTTATACATTTGTTCCACGCTGTAAGGCACTAGCGCAGAGCGACTAATCTGTGGCATATCATTTCCTGTAAAACATAACAGCGCTGAATAGTATCACTTAAACATGGTTAAATAAAAACCCGATGACATTTTAGAACAATAAATACGCACTTATCGCTAAATATCATACAGAAGAGATTTCTTTCACTAACGCATACAGTATAATACAACGCATTATGACAAAGAAAAAAGCATACAAACCCGGTTCGGCAACAATTGCCATGAATAAGCGAGCCCGCCACGAATACTTCATTGAAGAAGAACTCGAAGCAGGCTTATCCCTACAAGGTTGGGAAGTCAAATCACTGCGCGCTGGCAAGGCTAACATCAGTGAGAGTTATGTTTTGCTCAAAGATGGTGATGCTTATCTTTTTGGTGCCACGATTACGCCATTAAATGTTGCTTCTTCCCACGTAGTTTGTGATCCGACGAGGTCACGTAAGCTACTACTTAACAAACGCGAGCTTGATTCACTGTATGGTCGAATCAATCGAGAAGGTTATACCATCGTCGCACTTTCCATGTATTGGAAAAATGCCTGGTGCAAAATCAAAATTGGCGTTGCAAAAGGTAAAAAGGCGCATGATAAGCGTTCAGATATCAAAGAACGTGAGTGGAAATTAGACAAAGCGAGAATTATGAAGAATTCTGGGCGTTAATCACTGGCATTATCACTCAATATTCTGATATACTTGCTCTTAATACACTTGGGGCTGATTCTGGATTCGACGGGATTCGCGAAACCCAAGGTGCATGCCGAGGGGCGGTTGGCCTCGTAAAAAGCCGCAAAACAATAGTCGCAAACGACGAAAACTACGCACTGGCAGCTTAATAACCTGCGCAGAGCCCTCTCTCCCTAGCCTCCGCTCTTAGGACGGGGATCAAGAGAGGTCAAACCCAAAAGAGATCGCGTGGATGCCCTGCCTGGGGTTGAAGCGTTAAATCCAATCAGGCTAGTTTGTTAGTGGCGTGTCTGTCCGCAGCTGACAAGCGAATGTAAAGACTAGACTAAGCATGTAGTACCAAGGATGTAGGAATTTCGGACGCGGGTTCAACTCCCGCCAGCTCCACCAAATAAAACAAGGGGTTACGTGAAAACGTAGCCCCTTTTTGTTTGTCCATGTCCACTTTACGTCCACCCATTTTATTTTTATGGGCACGCATGGACACTAACGAGATGTTAAAGCATTCACCAGTTTTAATTTCTCAGTAGCAGTCATTCCATTGATTAATTGCCTTACATCACAAACTCTTCTGTCTTCATCTTCAATTTGCAAATAGTGGCTGAATAAAAGGTCTACTTTAAATGGCAGGCTTGGGCACTGAGCGTTATTGCATAAAGCAAAAATTTCTGATTTTTCGCGGTGATAATATTTGACGTCGATAATACTGGCTGGCTTCTGACAGCATGGACAAATGATAGATTGTTCCAGAGAAGCAACATTCTTTTTACTTATGTAGCTACCTGTCTTTCTGATTGCAGGCAGAACTACACTAGTAACCCACTTACGAAAACGATGGGGTAGCGTTCCTGTCTTCACGGCATCACGACAGCGAATGGTCAGAAAGTACATTCCTGATTCATTGATAATGTTGACTTTACCCTGACGCCCTATGTTAAACATAGACCGTTCATCGCCATCTAATCTATCAATGGCTTGTGTCACGTTCTGGATATTTAATGCAGAACAAACATCTTGAGCAACAAACCACGGGTTACCACTAATATTGAGGGTTCTAATGTTATGAGATTCGAAAACGAATGGAACTACTAATTGATTAGCCATTACTGACTCCTTACTTTTCTTTGAGAGTTAGATTCACCATTAAAAATATGGTGTCAGGAGGCTCAAAACGGTAGTAAGAAACCGCGGACGTATTTCCCTTGCGGGTGTTGTATTAGTCGCCCTCCCGACATTGAGTCGGTAAGATGATAGCCGAATAGCTACCACTAAAAATTAGGCATAAAAAATCCAACACTGACGGGGTTGGTTTTGGCCGCTTACTTGAGGTTTTGAGTCCTCGTGCAAAAACGATAATGAATTACTTTCAGAAAATCAACTACATTTTCTTACAAAGAAAAAAATTTCAGTTCGCCACTCCCATCAAAGCCGCATCAATCCTGAACGCTTCAACATAGCGCGGCTTTGCTTTGTGATCCAGCAATCCCACGTAAAATACAAATTTCCTTTTAATATCATTACGTTGATTTTTCCTCGCGATCCAGCCTGCGATCCAAAAACTGAAATTTACTGAAAATCTTTTCATTCCTTTCAGTTCGGGATTTTTCCCATACCGCCTGTGCTGGTGCGGTCTGGCGATAGCGTTTGTAGAATTCTCAAACTGAAAAAACTTTTTGATCCAAAACGTGCAGGCGGGTGCGGTGTAGTCCGTTTTACGTGGGGTTTACGTTTATTTCGTGGGAATTACGTGGCATATGCGCGATGTGGTGACGTGATCCAAATAAACCCCATCAGGGTGGTAAGTTAATAGGTGAATGGCTTATAGCGCGCCTGATGACGCTTGGTAAGGGTATAAAAAGGCCACGATTTACGCAGCCTTTGAAGAGTGATCATCTTTATAGGATAGACACGGTTAATTGATGCCCGATAGCCGTCGCCGCCTTAGCCACCGTATCAATCTTGGTCGAGTGGTGCAGATCAAACAGGCGGGTGACTTCCTGTTTCTTCACGCCCATGCGCTGGGCTAGCTCTGTTTGCGTTAAGCGGGAATCAACAAACGCATTGAGCATTAACACCTTTGAAGCCACGCTTAACGGCACATCGACATAATCATCACCTTGCGCCACAGGGCTGGGTGATGGGATTTTTTTACTGTCTTCGAAGTAGAATTCAAAAGAGGTGATTAACGCATCAAGCGCCATCTCCAGTGCTTCTTCCCGTGTTTCCCCCTGGGTTAAGGCTTCGGGGATATCCGGGAACGAGACAAAATAGCCGCCCTCTTCTACAGGTTCGAGTATTACGGGATATCGCATAGTATTTGATAGTGAAGCTGTGCGAGAACCCGCCTCTGGTGAGACGGGTTTTTATTACAATCCTAACTGCTTGATGATTGCTTTCCTCAGTGGTTCTTTTATCTCATGGGCGGGGTGTCTTGGCATAATGCTGTACTTCCCCTTATACCTCAGTTTCAGATGGTTTGTCCCGTTTGAAACTTCGACGCCCTGAGCTTCCAGCCACCGTCTAAACTCGCTTTGCTTCACTGCTCCTCCATTCTGTTGAACATGGAATTATAGTAAACATTTATGCTTACCGTGTCAACATTATTGTTTACTTTATTTTTTGGGAGAAATAGAAATGTTAAAGGCCACCGGGCGGTTAACCCGATGGCCTTATCTACGTTTCCGTTACCTATTTCAGAAAGGTACGGATCAATTCTAAAAGCGCAATTAACGCCTTGAGAACGATGATAGCGGTATCAATAAATGCTTTCACCCGTTGACTCCAATTAAGGAGCACGACTTAACCAACCATTGCCTTTAGACTGCCTGTCCGATTGGCTATCATCATTGTTAGTAGGTGACTGTCGCGCTCTGACCGAGGCACCGAATCAGCACCATCTGGTATTCAGCCAGGGCTTTGTACACCTCGTAAGACTTACGAAGTATTGAAATCCTTTTCAATATAAAACACTTTAGTTAATGGTCATTGCGCTTATCCAACTAACAAGCGTAGATTATAGGTCTATTTTCAGATGATTCAATCAATTAAAACAATGGATCAGCAAAAACAAAAAAACCAACTGGTGAGGTTGGCTTTTTTGTTTTTACCCTTGAATTGGGTGGGATACTTTACGCTATTGGCAAGGTTGGTGGCCTCGGTTTTAGCGCGACAGTCACCTACTAACACTCCCAGTCTAATACCTATAGCATAAAATATCAACCTATGGTATAGCGTCAAAGATCTCACACAAATGAGCGATATTCACCCAATCACAGGCGAATACTTCTGTTTCAGCCCGTCCGATTTATAGGCCGTATTTCTTATCGCGCTGGCGTTCTCCGGGGTGCCGGTATTGTGATGGGTATGGGCGGCGGTCAGTTCGGCCAACTCCGTCACCACATCCAGT
>NZ_JADEUF010000102.1 GCF_015163655.1 Xenorhabdus griffiniae
ACTATGTCAGTGTAAGCTATATGCCCTATTTATAATAATGAGATTATCAGTAATTATCTTTCCTTATTCCGCGTATAAAATTGGGAAAGAAATACTCATCTCATTTTGAAAATCTATTGAGATAGTTGTACCAGCAATTATCATTTAATGAATTGAGATTGCAGAAATCCGACCTGCCAGTGATCGGCAACCGCGCCCGTCTGGCGCAATGTCACAATGATCTCGCTGTATTTCCGTGTTTTTTGGATCTGCTTATCCAGGACAATGAAAGGCTCAATATGCAGGGGCCGACAGGTGTGAAACCGTAAAGTGTATTCCCCCTCAGCGGTGGTTATCGGTACGCCCTGGGGGATATCGACGGCACCCTGATGAACGCCCTGATGGGGGGTGAATTGGATGACAGTTGTCGGTGGCACAGGGCGCAGGGTATGTGGCCAGATGCGACCCAACATTTCATGGGTTATTTGCGGAAAGTCGTCTTCAACGGTGCTGCGCACATTTGAAGACAGCAGTGCAGTCCCTTCCAGCAAACGCTGGATATCCGGGTCATTGGGATGATCCAGAAACGGGGCTAAATGCGGATTTTCGGCGGCGGTTAACTTAATCTTTTCGCGCAGATAAGCCAGTTCTTGCAGGTACAATGATTCCTTGTTGTTTTTCATTGATTGCTATCCCTTATGTTACGACGAATAATTGATCGGCATTTTTTTGAGGAAGTTTATATTAAATGAAAGTATTAAAAGGAAAGGTTGCCTGCCACACAGATTGATTAATTAAAAATGTTAATTTCATTATTTTTTATAATATGGGGGGATTTGATGGGCGGTGTCGGTTCTTTTTTGCCATCGGCAAAAAAGAATTGTTTGCTGACTTATCCGGATTTTTTCCGCACGCTTTCCGTCTGTGTTCAGAGACGACGGGCAGGTGGGAATGAGAAAGCGCTATACCTTATTATTCTGGCTGGGATGGATGCTCGCATCAGCGAGTCAGGCCAAAACGGTGATTTATACTGACAGTCAACATCCTCCCGTCAACCTTTCCCCGGACACACACATTGTCTGGCTGGATGCGGTTGAGCAACATCAGAGACAAATCTTCGCTCACTTGTCTGCCGACCCTCAGCAAGCTTTGATACAGGCACAGGCGATACTGCAATCTCCCCACTGGCACCAGCAGGAACAGCCACTGATTCAGTCTTATCGTGCTGTTGTTGAAGCTTGGCAATCAGGTGTGCGCAAGTACCCTGCCGTGGTCTTTGATGACCGGGATGTCGTGTATGGTACAGCGGATGTGGCAAAGGCGAGCGCCCTCAGGGAGCAAAGTCAACGATGAAGACATCACGCCTGGCTTTTCCTGTTGCTATCACGCTGATGGCGGCATTTGCTCCCTTTGCGCAGGCTGCCCTCAACACTGCCCAGATTGTGGCCAGCAGCCTCTCACCCGCCTGTATTCAGTGGCGGGTCAGTGGTATTTGTTACTGGCTGTTTTGTTCCTGGCATGGCTGCACAGTAAAAACGTCTGTTAAAGTCACCCATTATCTCCCCGAAGCGGTGGTATCCACCTATCACGCCCCCGGCGGCAATCCGTGGTCAGAAATGGCACAGGTCCGCCGGTTATCCGGCGGACTGGAAAATGCCGTCACCGGAGCGTTCTCCCACCTGACTGCCGGCGGCGGCAACCATAATAACCAGATTTCAGGCCAGCGCCGTACCAGCCTGCGTTTCAAATACGTGGATGCCATCGGGCACCCCGCGACCCGCCTGATAGGTGGACAAATTCCCGGTTATTCCTGCCGCAGTGCGGCCACACCATTGATGCCTTATTTTCTCAGTACACTGGATACCGTGCCGTGGCGCACCGGGTTACCGGAATCGTTCTACCCAGAAGCGCTTATTCCCGGTCAGCGGGCGCTGGGCAGCCAAACGGCCGCCAATCTGTGGGGCACTATTTACCCGCGCTCAGGCTTTGTCAATCAGGTCGATGATGACAAGGCATCTGCCGTGGTGGCGCAGCGGGTGGCGGATATTATCACCCGCGCCGGGCAACCGCATGTTTATCAGGCACTAAAAGGTCAACGCGCTGACGGTTATTGGCCACCGAAGCCGGTGACAGAAAATACCGGCACCAAAAATCATCAATGGCAGCGGTTATCACCCCGGTTAAGTCAGTCCTGCGCGGTGTTTCCGGATGGTGAACACACTGCCGCAATCGATGGCAATCAGGCCTATGCCCTGTGGCAACCCTACAGCTGTTGTCAGCGCCGGGGACAGCGCTTTTTGGGCAGTACTGATATTTAAAAAGGAGGTTTTATGCCGAAAAGAAAAGCCGTGTGGCTGATGGTCAGTTTGCTGGTCAGTGGGATATCGCAAACGGGATGGGCTGAAAACGGGTTGACGGTTTCCCTGCCCCAGGTCAATCGCGGTGCCTTGGGCTATGGTGCTGATGTCTCTGGTGCTGTCTCCGATACGTTGTTTTATACCCTGGGAGGTGGTTCAGTGATGTCGCAGCCGGCCACCCGCGGTTCCCTGACCAAACTGGGCGGGCTGGAACTTGGCTGGAGTTCCGATTTGATGTGCGGCAATTTTGATTTAAAAACCACAGTCAGTAATCAGCTGAATGGCATTACGGAGGGGCTTAAGAACCTGATGAGTGAGGTGATCCAGGGGGCCACCGGTGCGGTGGCGAGTTTACCCGCCATGGTCATTCAGCGTGCCAATCCGGGACTCTATGACATGCTGACCAACGGGGTCTTGCAGGCCAATGTGGCGTACGACAAGGCGCAGTTTACCTGCCAGAATATGGCCCGACGGATGATGGATTTTGCGCAAAACAGCAAATGGACACAATCGGCTGCCCTACAGGAATATAAAACGCAGGTAAACAGCGGGGATGCGGATGCGGTGAGAGTGAATAATGCCGGCATCAAATCCACCGGGACAGGCGGGCATCAGTGGATTGGCGGGAAGAAGCAGGGGGGTAAAGGACAGCGTGCCATCCAGCCCACCCGTGATTTAGCCAGTGCGGGGTTTAATATGATGAATCAGCTGCCGGTACTGAGCCAGTCGTCAGTCAGTACCAAACAGTGTGATGGCGGGGCCTGTCGCCAATTCCAGAATGCCACTGAAGCGGCGGAGGCCGTGGTGAAAGTGCTGGGTGACCGGGCTATCCGCACTTGTGCCAATGCCGCGGAATGCACCAGTGGCGGGGAGTCCCAGCAACCGGGGGCAACGGTGGCTGGCACCGGCTTTGCGCCGATGTTGGAAGAGAACACCAAAGCCAATATTGGACAGCTGGTGAAACTCCTCAATGGCACGGAAAAACCCACCGCCGCCAATCTGGCTAAACTGAAAACGGGCAGCCTGGCGGTGACCAAAGGTGTTATTCAGGCGTTGCAGCGAGACCCGGACAGTGCCGCGTTGACCGCACGTCTGGCGGGGGAACTGGCGATGGCCGAGACCACCGAGACGGCCTTGCTGATGCGGCGGATGCTTATTACCGGCATGTCAGAGCCCAATGCGGCGGCCCAGCCGGAGGCCCTGGCCGAAGGGGAACGGCGGATTGATGCGCTGGACAGGGAAATCAATGCACTGAAAAATGAGATGATGCTGAAACGGGAACTGTCCCGTAACGCCATTCTGACCATTATTGAACGGGATAACCGCCGGATTGAAGCCCATCCCCAAAAGCAAGTGCCGGACAGCACCGATGCCCGTTTTTATCAGCTGGAAATACCCCACAGTGAGCGGCGGTAAGGTGGAGCATGACAGAAATCCCAAAAGACTATGTCATTCAGTTAGTGAGAAAAAGCCTCAGGGCAAGCCTCATTATCACTCTTGTCATCATTATTACACTATTGACGGGCTGGTTGGGGTTGACCCATCCCGAAAAAGCGTCCGTCCTGCATCACTGGATGGAAAAAACCGGTATTCTCTGGCGAATCTGGCGGTTCGGTCTGTATCTGGTGCTGGCCTGGGGTGGCTGGAAAATCGGGCAAAGGACAACACACCAGCCGGAATACCGTGCCGCGTTGATACGGATGATGGTGGTCAGCCTGCTGTTTATCCTGCTGGGTGAATATGCCCTGTCAGACTCGATTGAGGGAATATCATGACCACCAACAGTTATCTGGAATACTTTCTGACCCTGCTGGGCTGGGTGGTCAATAACGGGTTATGGCAAGTTCTGATTGCCACCGGGCTATTTACAACCCCTTTAGTGATAAAGGTCATCGCTGTCTGGCTGAAAGTGAGGGAATGCGGTGAAGAGGACGGTCATGGCGGATTACAATCGCTTGCCCGGATCGAAAATACGCTGTATGGCGCCTTTTTCGTGATGGTAGTGTGCTGTGTGCCGCTGGTCAATGTCAGCCTCAGTACCCTCCAGTATGACCCGTCCCGTGCCAAGAGTTGTGGCACCTGGACACCGCAGGCACCGGATAAAAGTGGCTATGCGCCGGTGATTTCCAGTCTGAATAATCAGACGGCGGCGGTGCCCCTGTGGTGGGCCATGGTACACCGGCTGTCAAAAGGGTTAACGCAAGCGGCAGTTGCCGCCATTCCCTGCCGACCGGATTTAAGGCAGCTGCGTTTTGACGTGCAGCACACTCGTATAAGTCACCCGGTACTGGCGGCAGAATTGCAGGATTTTACTCATGACTGTTACGCACTGGCACTTTATCAGTGGAAACAACGGGATCAGGGACAAACCACCGATGCGTCCAAACTGAGTGATATCGACTGGCTGGGTAGCCGCACCTTCTTAGCCGGCGATTACCGTACGTTACAATCCCGAACGCCCCGAGTATCATTTCCGTGGCATGAAAGCCGGGACAGTGGCCGGCCCAATACCGGGCAGGGCGGTTATCCCACCTGCCAGGCTTGGTGGTCAACCCCCAAAACCGGACTGGAGGCTCGGGTATTGGCCCAGTCCGATCCGGGATTATGGCTGCGTTTGTCGGCTGCCCTCAAAATGCTGGGCAAAGAATCCCGGGAATATAAAGAAGCGGTGATCCGCCGTCTGGTCAGCCCGGTCAATCTGACGGTCTCTCAGGAAGGCCATGTTTACGCCGGTTATGGCGGCAACGCCGATTTCACCCTGTTGAATGCGGGTAATCGGGTCGGTGCGGCGGCGGGAACGATATTCGGGGGATTGATCAGTGCCCCGATGTTTGATGCGGTGCGTCAGGCGCTGCCGATGATGCAGGCGGTGATCCTGATGGCGTTGTATATCCTGATCCCGTTGATCCTGCTGTTTGCCGCCTATGAATTTAAGCCGGTACTCACACTGACGTTCGCCCTGTTTTCTTTGAATTTCCTGACCTTCTGGTGGGAAACCGCCCGTTGGCTGGACAGCTATTTACTGGACGCCCTGTATGGCTCAGACACCCATAGCCTGTTGAATCTGGCAGGCATTCAGAATACCTCGGACGATTTGATTATGGGGCTGGTGATGGGCACATTGTTTATTGTGCTGCCGATGGTCTGGTTGGGGGCATTGGCCTGGGCCGGGGTGCGGTTGGGGGATATGGCCGGCATGATGAGCCAGGGCGTGGGGCAGGTCAAGCAGTCAGCTGGCATGTTCGGGCAAATGGTGATGCAGAAACTGTTGTCGAAGGGAAAATAGTGAGACACGTTTTTTGTCATAAAGGGGGGGGATCGTTGTCCCATCAGAATACTCTGAAAAACGTGTCACTTATTACTCTTCCTCATCATATTTGTCGTGCTTTTGTTTTTTAAGCAGACTAAATGCAGATGAATATAGAGCTGCAATCTACCGTCGATGTCAGCGTGATTTTGGTCTTGCAAACGGGATGTGTTCATATAGTCGTATCATGCATCAATTCGAGGGCTTCTTTTTAGGCATTTGTCAGATTAATGTTCATGGGCGCGATTCTGATCTGATACGAATGAAAAATCAAGTATCTTCAATTATGATGAGGATATTGAGATAGGCTATAAGTTATATTTTCTTAATTAAGCATATCTCACGAATTTTGCAACCAAGAATATTAACATTTTTATATTTTCCAGAGGGAGTGAAGCCAATTTTTTCATAGAATTTTAAAGCTCTAAAATTATCTTTTATAACCCATAGTGTAACAAATTTGAAACCTGATAATTTCAATTCTCCAAGGGCAGCATATATTAATTTTTGGGAATAACCCATTCCCCAATACTTCTGATAAAAATAAATGGCAAAAATTGATCCAGTATTAGGGTCATCTCTTGAAACACCAAATGAACAAAATCCAAACATTTCATCATCATATTCAGCAATAAGAGTTTTAGGAAAACCAGTGTCAGAACGATTTAATCTTTTATACCAAGATTCTGCTTTCTCATAGACAGACAGCTTCCCAAGTTTCTTTTCTGGAATAACATGTTTATAAGCAGCTTGCCATGATTTAACATGTAATAATGCAATTTTCATTACATCATATACACATGCTTTTCTGATTTTACATATCATAATAATAAAACACTCTGGTATTCTCTGTGAGAATAAAATTGTTAGAAAAAATCAAAAAATAGTATTCAAGTCTAAATGAGTTGGATACAGAGATAGGATACTGTTAAAATAAGACTGATGTTCAGTATAACCGAACTTATCTTCCATGAAATGGAAATAACGCATGCGAAGGCGTTTTGCAAGTTTTAATAAAATTTCTTGTCCACCATCTGTTTGTGCAGCATTATTTTCTGAGTTATAAATTTCATCAAGGATTTTGAATAAAACACTGCTAATTTTATTAATATCAACGTTGATAGAGATATTATCAATCTCAGCAACGTTATTCTGGATAAGACAACTGAACCAAAAAAGACCATTCTCAGCATCAGAACTAGCTAAGATGCCGCCAGATGATGAATTTTTCCAATATCTACCTCGAAAAGAACGAAGTAGGCGTTCAGCTAAAATTAATTCTTGAGTGATAGGTACTAATTCACCGAATAAATCCTTACATGATTCCAGTAAGAGCCAGACAGACATATCAACGCGAAACTCTTCAATACCGGCATACTCCAAACCCAAGGGTATTTTTTTTACAGCTGCACCGAATAAAGGGATAGGTCCAGAACCATGTAGTAATTCATGAAGAGTCAACCACAAAACAAAAGCTTGGTCTAATTTTTCTTCGGAAACATTAACCAAAATACTGGGGGCACCATTAACTATAAAATGATCGTTAAGTAATGGAGCAGTTAGATGATTAAATCGAATTTTGATAATGTTATGAAAAAGAATTGAGCGACGATAGTTAATTTGTCGTGTAGAATCGCTCCAACCAGAAAAATAAAACGGGCTAAATAGAGCTATATATTGCCCAAGGCCACGCCTGAACGCTCCTTCGATTAATCCAATATCATAAAACTCAATATGACGCCCATGAAAATCGAGCGAGGTTCCAAAAATACGGCTACCCAGTATATCAAGATTATTTTCAATAATATCAACTAAGTATCTGATTTTAGCTGTACGACATGCTGCTAGCAAGCCCTGTTCAGCAGGTTGACCTTCCATTGCTCTCATTAATCCCAGAAACACAAAACATTGAGCATCTTGAAGCTGCCCGAATTCGGCAACAGCGTCATCCCAAAAGCCACAGTTCAGTCCATTGAGGATACATTGATTAAGTTCAGTTTGAACCTGTAATACAGGAGAAGGCAGAACAGCCTGAAACAAATTTGCTACGTTAACATAATCGCCTTCGCGGACTGCAAGACAAAGTTCATGCCAAGGAAGAGAAAAATTTAAATCTAATCCTACAGGTAATTCGATAATTGCATTAGTTAAATTTTTCATTTTGTGTCTCCAACGATAAACACCAAGTAGTAGCCGTTTCGTCAATAAGAAGGTTAGGGTCTTGAGCATCGATTAAGTAGTCAATAGATAAGTTTAATCCCAATGTTTTTGCAACAAAGCGAGCTTGCTCATTAAGATGGCCTAAGTCTAAAAAAAGGTCTTTCCAGGTCTAGGAATGACGATAACGCCATTGATATTGTTCAAAATTCCATTTAACCCGAATGAAGGCAAAGAAATTTTGACCATCACATTTTTCCGAAGAAACTAAAATTAATGAATGATATCGCATATTATATTCATAAATTTCAACGTAATTATTATTGCTAGTGGTTACGTTTATCCTGAAAGGATGACGGCATCCCTTTGACGGCACAGCTTTAAGAACTACATCTAAAACATCTAGAAAACGTGCTACCCGAAGTTTCCCAAATGTCCAAAAAAGTAAAAAACCAAGCTTCTCAAATTTTGCTATCGGTTTATAACTTGATGGATAAAATGCTGGATGAGGAAGGCGACCTGTTTTAATATGAGAGTTCAGTAAATAAGTGGGTGGTGGAGGCGATATATTTAAATATTTTTCCATTTGATGTCGATCTTGATTATATACATCTGGTTCTGAGTAGTTTGCATGGTAAAGAATAGATTTACCACAAATATAACCAGCAACATCAGTTCCAGATAATGGAAAGGAAAACGTATCTGTCCAAACTGATTCTCTATCAGAAAGGTCAAATAACCCGAGTTGTGCTAACTGGTCAATAATAGGCCACCATAACTCTTCATTCCAATTGAGATCAACCCTAATTGATTCTAAGTTTATTAAATTATCAGTCTGGCATAATTTATTTATAAGCCGAAAGATTTCATCATTTGGCTCCGATATCTTAGCTTTCCTTAATTGGGCTGGATTACAAGTATACCATTCACCAGATATACTAATCATAGTGAAAAACTTACTAATTTTAATATAGTTACTTATGAAAAAGGGTGAAGGCATTTTATTCCTCCTTTCCAACAAAAAGGAAGATTGGCAGGAAGGAAGCATTGTACTGACTGAAGCCCCAATAATTCAGATAATGGTGTTGAACGATCTATAATAAAACAATCATTTATATTTTTCTTATTTACATTAGAAGAAATAAATGAACCAATATTATTCTTGCACGCATCATGAAATTTTAGTTGCTTAAGTGTTTCCTGAGCAACTTCCTTCATCATATTAGCTTCAAAGCCCGAAGATATTTTGTATTTATCTTCGTGGACTAATTTTGGCCATATTTCAAAGGAATGTACAAGTTGTCCATACAATTCGTTGATAGCATGCAATCTTGCTTGCTGGTCAGAAGTATCAACACCACAGCCTGTGATTAAAGCAGGGCTGTTGATACCATCTCCCAAAAATAATGCCAGATAAAAATTGCAAGCGTTTTCTAGATTGATGTGAGAAAGCCAGATAGAACCACCAAGCTTCTCAATGTATGAAGCCAGTTCGTTTCCTATAATATCAACATTTGCCATATGTACAGAAGGTAAACCGCTTCGCCAAATATCTTTCAAAATAGCTCGTTCCAAAGCTTCATGGAATCCGTTCTGTACTGCATTTTCATATAAAGAATGTACGGCCATTCCAGTAGAGTCGGGGAAAACCAAAGGTTCTTTGACAGTAGCCAAAGATTCGATCTGTACATATTCGAGAGGTAAGAAACTTTGGCGATCATCTATTTTATTTTTGCATGTTATCCACCAACGTGGATTATCAGTTTCATGGCGAAGCTCTAAAAGATTAGCTACTGAAGAATGTATATGTCCTTTTAATTCTCTTGATGATGCAAAATGAATTTCTTCAGCAGGCCGACAAAAAGCGCCTACCCGTTCTATCGCCTCTGCACGAGCTTTTAAAAGAGCACAATCAGGGTTGGAATCTATACCTCTGCCAACCAATAAACGCGCAGTGCCATCAAAACATGAGACATTCAATATAGCTATAGCTATATGTAATAATACTGTATTTGAGATATTTGATTTTAACCACATCCTGGCATAATCACTGGGCAAGGTTCCATCAGGCCAAGAATATCCATATTCACGGTAAACTGTGGGAAGTTGACATAATGGATTATCAAACCATGCTGATAAAAAGGCACGGGTTTTATTATCATTAGACATAGATCACCCTTCTATTTTCTTGCCTAAAACCATGGCATAGAGCACACACTCCCATGGGAAATCAAGACGTAATGTTGAAGCGCAGAATTCATCGTCAAAGCCACCAATAACAATGTGTGGGACACTCATCTTAGTCGCGGCTAAACAAGCATTTTGGGCTATATGTCCTGTTTCTAATAGTATGTAGCGGTAGCCACGATCACCATATTTGGGACAAATTTTCAACAATTTTCCTACCCACATGATAATTGCTGATGCAGATGAATAATCAATATGGTGTGTATGAAAAAGTAGAGAAAAATCGGATGGTAAGCTTATTTCTTTATTTTCAATTAGCTGAGTAGTGAGTGGATCGTAAGTAAAAGCTGCCATTGGCAAATCCTCTACTTCCCGGCAAAGTACTAAAGATGAAACAGGAAATAACCCCCCAGCTGAGGGAGCAGTGCGACATAGCCCTACAGGACTATCGTGTATAATACCATTAGCACACCATAAAATATCTAACAAATCATGAAGTGTGAGTGGTATTTGACCAAATCTGCGTGCGGACTGTCGAGAACGCAAAGTCTTTGAAAAATCAGATAATCGAGCATCATAGGGTGAATAATCTGTTTTTACATTGTTTCTTTTCGACTCAAAAATTAAGTCCTCGAATGGAGAAGATGGCTCATACAAATGACCGAAACTTGATATAAAGTGAAAAGCCAAGCTTGCTTTCGAATGTTTTGGAAAGCGATCATCAGAAACATCATTCCTATCAACCGATTGCGACGACATATAGAGGTGCCTCCTCATAGCCATTCATACCCATGATACGGTTAGCATAGTCATCCTCAAAAGCTGGAGTCAAAAAAGTACTGAAATGAAAAGCCGTTCCAAGGAGTATATATTTTTGAGCTAATTCAGCTGTATTTATCATTAGAGTTCGATATGCTCTAGGGTGACGATACCTATACATATAGCGCAACCAAATTGCAGATATCACAAAAGCACAAGCACAACCCCGTATACGTTCTTGTCCAATACACATTTGGATTAATTCGTCACATAGATCGCCATGACGTATGAGTGCTACGCGATGATCTAATGGGTCATAGTGATAGATACCTGGTTCTAAACCAGATACATTGAATGCGAAGAAATAGCTTTCTAATGCTGAGAATGATGAATTAAACAGCCTTTCAGGCTGATTTTCGAGATACTGTTCTGCTTCTTTCCTTAATCTGCGCGTTTCAATATTGGCGAAATGCAGGATTGTGCTTAACTCATTTTGATCAATTTGTTTTTTTTTCCAGGGTTGGTTAGATCGCCGCCGTAGAAGTAATTGCTCCATGGGTTCTTCAGGAAGAACGTTGGGAGAAGGAAGTGCAATATATTTCTTATCACTGTAAATTTTCCAAAAATCCGGTATAGGTTCTTTTTTGATTAAATCAGACAGCATCTCACGTTGTTGTTTTATTGGATCTTCCGATTCTCTATCTAAATAAGGCAAGTTTCTTGTGCATAAGTGCATCACAAGTGCTTCCAGCCAACCACGATCGATCCAGTGCGCAACTGCTTTTTCTTGAGGGTTGGCTATTGATGCATCTTGAAAAATATTAGATTCATAGAGATTTAAAATGACATCCAATGCAGTATCTACATCAACTTCAAGAATATTCGCGAACGTTTCTCTGATAGCAGAAATTGATTGAGTATTGGAAATACTGGCTAACGCACTTAATATTCTTACATCTGGCATGACATATGTTTCTCCCTGTAACAGGAGATCTATGTGAATTTTTTTACCAAATCGAATACGGAAAAATGGATTTAGCTTAAGTTCATTCGGCATTTCTATTACATTTGTCATATCTTTCACCCTAACCAATGAATGCAAATGAGGAGGCAGCTTCATTGAGTCCATCAATTCCCAAGAAAGCTTCAACTTCCTTCTCTGAAAGGGAATATCCACGAAAAGAACGACGTTCAAGTGATGAAGCCAGGTATGCTAATGTTTGCATGACATGGCCAAGGTCATGTTGCATAACACGATACGAGCGACCTTCTCGATAACGGAACATGCTTCTTTCAAATATTGTACTAAAGAGAAAGACCAGGATAGGTTCGAAGCTGAGCCGCGATCGGTGGCCTAGTACTTTTTCGAATAGTAGTTCGCTGTGATCCCCCGGAATGAGCAAAGATAATCCATGGTGCTTGACGCTATAATGGTAAAGGCCTTTGGCTATGTTTTGGCAGTGTAAAATTACAATGTAAGCCTCAGTTGGATGCCGACTACCACCAGAAGGTGAGGTTTTTGCCACATGGACTCCAGTGAGAGGTAGGCGTCTTGTTGCAGTTTGACCGACGCTTAACTTCAGCAGATAAGCTAGTTCATTAATACTAAATTCTCCTGTTCTATTACCTCTTGAAACTTCTGCTGAAAAAATTTCATTTAGTCCGATTATTTTTTTTTCATTTATTTCATTAAGTTCAGGCAGTTTGATGAATGGTAAATTTTCATAGAGCTTATAATTAGATGGTAGCGACTCTTTTTCCAAATATTCGCGCATTTCGGCTTTATCTTCGAGTCCCTTTGGATCTGCAAGGTAATCCATTCTAATCAATCTAGTTGTATAGAAATGATATTGAATCGCTTCTTCCCATCCGTGTTCTCTCCAAGTTCCTCTAAACTTATCAATATATTTATGAAGCGGATCATCTTGCTTAATTACCATCTTTATTTCTATAAGTTGATTAAAAGAAGCCTCAATTGTTTTCTTGGGAAAATCAAATTTCATACTAATTTGGTTTACAGCATCATCTAAATAAACCCAATCAGACAATATACTTTGCATAACTAAAAACAAGGGTTGTGTGAGAAGGTTACTAAAGTAAGTATCTAAATTTGATATATTTCTAATGAAAAACCCTTTTGGTGTATTAATTCCATTAACACCCATAGCCATTCTAATTTTCATCATATTTAACCTTCATTAATCGATTAGCTTCTCTTTTCACCCATCGGTTAAAGTGAGTTTCTGGATCGTTATTGAAATATGAAAAAATAGGATCTCTTACATCGTATCTCTGTGTTTTAAATACACCATCATTCGATTGAAAAATACGATGTAATGTTGAATAGACTCTTGAATGAAAGTATAAGACAAAATAAGGTATTTCAGCCGATTCGCAGGCCAATAAAGCAGAGGCGCTAACTCTAATATGCAATGAAACATATGGAATAAATAATTTGTCTAACTTTATTCCTGACGGAGAAAATTCTACAACATACTCTCTTATTGTATTTGAAGGAAGTATAATTTCTATTCCATATCTAACTTGTTGTTTGCACAATATTGCAATAGAACTATCAATACGTTCTTTTTGCTTTTCTAGCCATGGAACAAACTTATTTTGCAACCAAATAGAAACTGCTTTTTCTAGCCTGTCAATTCCAAGACATTTAGGGTCATCATCTTGGAGCGGAGATAGACTCTTTGTCGGGTCTACTCTTGGGCGGTCAAAATTACCCGTACTTTTGACTATTTGAGAACCCTGTATATCTAGCTTAGGTATTCCATTGACCACTGAAATTATATCACCAGGTAGTAATGTAACCATTTCTATCCCTGGTAGATAAGGCTTGATCTCTTCTATAAAATCCTTTGGGTGCATGGGGAAACTATAATAATTTGCCCAATCATATTTCCCAACGTATTTCATCCCAGAACAACTTGGAGCAAAAAATAATGGTTCAAG
Source organism: Xenorhabdus griffiniae (assembly GCF_015163655.1). Taxonomy (GTDB): domain Bacteria; phylum Pseudomonadota; class Gammaproteobacteria; order Enterobacterales; family Enterobacteriaceae; genus Xenorhabdus; species Xenorhabdus griffiniae. The sequence continues at coordinate 13,711 of NZ_JADEUF010000102.1, forward strand.
TGCTTTTATTCCTGTTAAGATATTCTCAATGTCAGTACTAGGGAATTCTATGTCCCAATATGTTAAAAACCGATGTTGTACATCTGGATAAGCACCTATCAGTACAGGATTATTACTGCAAAATGTTTTTATATACTGCACTTCATTAATATCTAAATAATGATCGCCGGAATATACAACCGCATCTTTTCCATCTTTAATGGTAAACCTAAATTGGAAATCCTCAAGGATTTTCTCACCAGTAAATAGAATTTTTAGTGAGTTTATTTCTATTGTTTCACCTGTTTTTGCAATTTGAAAGTTACTAAAACCGAGAATACTGAGACCTAAAATTTGATGCTCTGCGATGGGGGGTAAATGACTAATGCATCGCGATTTATCATCGATAAACTTTCTAGCTCGAAATGCCCTGGATGTTGATGAGTAATAATTATTACATCTATTTTTGGTAGTTTATCAATATTTATAGTTCGGTTTGGACAGACTTGTGCAGTTCCAGCTTGAAACACAGATTTAAGCAACGGTTCTACCAATATCGTTAGATTGGTTGTTTCAATAAAATAACAAGTGTGACCCAAATATGTCCATTTCATAGGCATAACCTATTTATTAATGGTGGAATTCCTGATTATAAGAATTAGCCACCTTGTGTTAGTAATTTTCTTTTTTGTCTTAGAAATATGCCCTTAAGATACCTTTCTTTTCTAAAGAGCATATTTCCAGAATAATTTCAGACAATATTTAGCACAATCCATATTTATGAATATAGATTAGTTGAATATGTAAGCTGAATAAATTTCAGCGAATACAGCACTGTTCCATTAATTTTGCGTCTAAAGGATCAGTTTTCGATTTGATAACAAACAAACCTTTTGGTTGGTCTGTTCCACTTGGCTTGATCATCTGTGTTGTTCTACTGAGGCTTACCGAAATTTTTTCAAGATCACTACTCGATACTTTGTTTAGTGCGTCAGAATCTTTCATTTTTCATTCCTCATGTTTTTGAATGAAACCATCAAGTTATTCGTTTCTGCATTGTTAACAGAGTTAATATAATTATTTTTTAACAATTTATTTACTCTCAGATAACAACTGAATTTAAACTAACGCGATGCTCAACTTTAACACCCAATAACGAGCGTTTGTTGAAGCCAGTCGCGTTGTTTTTTACCTTGTTTAAAGTTGGCAAAAATACCCAATGTGTGAGAAAGCAGC
>NZ_JADEUF010000103.1 GCF_015163655.1 Xenorhabdus griffiniae
TCACAGGCTTCATCCGTGGTTTTGGTATTAGTTTGGCGACGATTATCAGATCATAAATGAAGCCTTTTTTCTATCTAAAATATACAGTTAATGCTTAAGATCCTGTATATGTATACGCATTAAACTTCAAGTTAAAATTTACAACACGATATGAAACCTGATTTCTCCTCGCTTTGCGGGGAGAAATCACACGCATCTTGAAGTGAGATTGGTATAAGTATCTTGCAAAATGGCCTCTTATTTAGGAGGCCATTTATTGCAATAGGGAATTTTCCCATTAGACACTGAAAGAAGAACCGCAACCACAAGTGGTTTTTGCATTCGGATTGGCAACAATAAAACGGGAACCTTCCAACCCTTCGGTATAATCCACACAAGCGCCTATCAGATATTGCAGACTCATGGGGTCAACAACCAATTCAACCCCTTGCTTCTGAATCGTCATATCACCTTCGTTAATTTGGTCATCGAAAGTGAACCCATACTGGAAACCGCTACAACCACCACCTGTAATGTAAACCCGCAAGCGCAGGTTCGGATTATCTTCATCAGCAACCAGCACTTTGACTTTGTTGGCCGCGGCATCAGTAAACTGCAAAGGCAATGCAGCATCATCGCTCATATTTTTACTCCAGTCCGGTTTTCCGGTAAAAATTCTCGGAAAGTTATTTTATGCTTTCTGATCAGTTGTCGAGATTATCCAATACCTGACTGATTCGTTCAAGTTTTGCCACATGAATGCAATAAACCGAACGATGAAGGGCATATGATGATTTGGCTTCCCTATTGGGGTACTTTAAAATGACATTCTCATATTCCGTTATCTTTCAGGAGCTTTTATTAATGAGCCAGTCCGAAACGCTTTACTCTCAGGCAAAACAGGTGATCCCCGGTGGAGTCAATTCACCAGTACGCGCTTTTAACGGTGTTGGTGGGACACCCGTCTTTATTCAACGTGCGAATGGGGCTTACCTTTATGATGTTGATGGTAATGCCTATATCGATTATGTCGGTTCATGGGGACCAATGGTTCTTGGGCATAACCACCCTGCTATCCGCAATGCCGTCATTGAGGCCGCAGAACGTGGTTTGAGTTTTGGTGCTCCAACCGCGGCCGAAGTGGAAATGGCAAAACGAGTCACTGAACTGGTGCCTTCTATGGATATGGTGCGTATGGTGAACTCCGGGACAGAAGCCACTATGAGTGCCATTCGTCTGGCTCGTGGTTATACCCAACGTGACAAAATCATCAAATTCGAAGGTTGCTACCACGGCCATGCTGATTGCTTGCTGGTAAAAGCCGGCTCAGGTGCCCTGACGATTGGTCAGCCCAACTCTCCAGGTGTGCCCGCTGATTTCGCTAAACACACCCTGACTTGTGTTTACAATGACCTAAATTCTGTCCGTGAAGCCTTCGAAAAATATCCAACAGAAATCGCCTGTATTATTGTCGAACCCGTCGCGGGCAATATGAACTGCATTCCACCGCTACCAGAATTCCTGCCGGGCCTGCGTAAGCTGTGTGATGAATTTGGCGCCCTGCTCATTATTGACGAAGTGATGACAGGTTTTCGTGTCGCACTGGGTGGCGCACAAGAATATTACGATGTTAAGCCAGATTTGACATCCCTTGGAAAAATCATCGGTGGCGGTATGCCTGTGGGGGCTTTTGGTGGCCGTCTGGAAATCATGGAAAAATTAGCACCAACTGGCCCTGTTTATCAGGCGGGCACCCTTTCTGGTAATCCAATCGCAATGGCTGCCGGTCTTGCTTGCCTGAAAGAAGTAGCCCAGGTTGGTGTTCATCAGCGTTTAGGGGAACTGACCGACAAACTGGCGGCGGGTTTAAAACATGCAGCATCAGCAGCCGGCATCCCTCTGGTTGTTAACCACGTTGGCGGTATGTTCGGTATTTTCTTTACCGATGCGGAAAGCGTTACCTGTTATCAGGATGTCATGAAGTGCGATGTGGAACGTTTCAAGCAATTCTTCCACTTGATGCTGGATGAAGGTATCTATCTGGCTCCTTCAGCGTTTGAAGCCGGCTTTATGTCCATCGCCCATTCAGATGAAGATATTCAACGCACTGTTGATGCGGCAGCACGTTGTTTTACAAAACTACAATAAAATATTCTGTTTTTCCAAACCTCGGACGTCACTATTCTCTATTATCTGTGGCGTCTTCACACCAAAGCCCGTATTGCCTGAATCGCTGACACTACTGCCAACACACCAAGTAATATCAGCATTAACCAGCGAAAATGGTGTTGGCTGATACGCGATCTTAGGCGTGTACCAATAAAGAGAGAAAGCAGAGATAAGGCCGTTAATATGAGTATCGGCCATAAATACGCCGAAGAAAACAATTCGAACGCTTCCTGGCGTAACACCACTAACTGACTGATCTTGCCAAGTAAAAAGCACAAATTGGCGGCCCGGGCAATTTCATGGCGATCGCTGCTCATTGCTAATAGGCACATAATCAGGATAGGAGACATCGCATTAGTTGCCCCACCAATAATCCCAGCGGCTAAACCAAACAGCGACAAAATGACTGGATTTTCCGGTAAATGAAAATGACTGCTACGAGTGCTGCTGACAATATAAAATGCAATGACACCACTCAATAATAATTGCAAGTAGGCAGGATTAATTAAGAATAAAAGTTTCGCGCCAATAACACTGCCAGTTAATGAGAAAAATGCCAATAAGCCATATTTATAGAGTATCTCACCAATCTTTCCACCTGAAAGAACGCTTAAGATATTCACCAATAAAGTCGGCCATAAAGCTAATACCACCGCCTCTTTTAATGGCATAAATAGGCTTAGCGCTGTCGTACTGGCTATCGGAAAACCAATCCCGCTGATACCATGCAATAATGCAGCAGTAATAAAGAGTAAGGATAAGATAAGGATATTCAAGGTGTTATATTCCCTGATGCAAGATGTTTCGTTTCCCAAAGATAATACATTAAATCAGCTCCCTACTCATTTTCGAGTTGGGAGCTATTCTTTATTACTTATTACTGCCCAAACATCTCACGTAGCCAGCCAGGCGCTTCTTCTTCATTCTCCTCGATAGGTTGTTGTACCGATTGCTGGCACAGCTTCTGTGGATCATCAGTCCAAACCGGTAATACTCTGATACCGCTTCCTTCGCAGTTGAAACTGCCATCTTCATTGACTGACATATCCACAATACCTTCCGGTGGACGGTTATTCAGTTCCAGTGGCGTTTCATTATCCAGATAACGACGATAAATCGTCAGTGCACCCGTCGCTCCGGTTAGGTTGGTTGGGCCATTGTTATCACGTCCAGTCCAGACAATCGCGACTTCTTTGCCATCAATGCCGGTAAACCAACTGTCACGCAGATCATTGGTTGTTCCAGTCTTTCCTGCCAGATGATATTTGCCATATTTCCCTGTCAGTGAGCGCCCTGTACCTCTCTCCACTACCTGCTGCATACCATAAAGTGTCAGATAAGCGGCCTGTGGCGGCACAACACGCTCTGCCTGTGGGTAACTCTGGTAAATCACCGTACCATCTTCAGCAATGATGGAGCGTAACGCAGAAAGTTTCGCCCGATTCCCCCCGCTGGCTATCGTCTGGAATTCTTGTGCCATTTCCATTGGCGTTAGGTTAATCGCGCCTAATAACATCGCAGGGATTTGTTGGATCTCTTTCGCAGGAATACCAAGCGCAACCAACGTGCTGGAGATGCGGTCTAACCCAACATCCAGCCCTAAATTTACGGTCGGCACATTCATCGAACGCGCTAACGCGTCAATTAGCATGACACGCCCACTGAAAGTACGGCTAAAGTTCTTCGGTTCCCAGGGCTTTCCGCCCGCTTGAGGGATAGAGAGAGGTTCATCCGCCAGCCAGGTATTCAGACGATATTTATCCGGCTGGCTCAGTGCCGTCAGATACGTGGCTGGTTTAGCAAGTGAGCCAATCAAACGACGGGCGTTTAATGCCCGGTTAAATCCGGCATATTGCGGCTGGGAACCGCCAACCATGGCTCTAACCTCACCGCTGAAACGGTCAACAACAACCATTGCCCCTTCCAGATCATCAACTTTGCGGGCTTTTCGCAGGGCAGCAACGCCCTCTTCAACGGATTTTTCTGCCGCATCCTGCGAAACCGGATCGAGGGTAGTAAAGATCTTCACCCCTGACAAATCATTAACTTTATCGCCCAGCTTTTCTTGCAATTCCTGACGAACCAATTGCATAAAGGCTGGCTGTGGCGTAATCACCCCGCTTTTCGGTTTTACCCCTAACGGACGAGCACTGAGTAGATCATACAGCTCCTGATCGATGATTTTTCGGTTCTGGAGGATTTTCAAAACAACATTGCGCCGCTCCAGCGCAGTTTTAGGATGACGCCATGGGTTATACCACGAAGCCCCTTTGACCATTCCCACCAGCAGCGCCTGTTGATCCAAACTCAATTCATCAATCGGGCGACCAAAATAGTACAGGCTTGCCAATGGAAAACCATGGATCTGCTCATTACCACTTTGTCCTAAAAAAACTTCGTTCAAGTACAATTCCAGAATGCGATCCTTGCTATAACGCGCATCCATTAGTAACGCCATGTACGCTTCATTAGCTTTACGGATCAAAGTACGTTCATTGGAGAGAAACAAATTTTTCACCAATTGCTGCGTCAGGGTACTGCCACCCTGAATTGTACGTCCCGCGATCAAGTTAGCTAAAAATGCACGGGCAATGGAAAGCGGCCTGACGCCATCATGTTCATAAAAGTAACGATCTTCCGTTTCCAGCAAAGTCTGAACCAACAAATCAGGAAAGCCAGAACGTGGGACAAACAGACGCTGCTCACCATTGGGTGATTGCATCATGGTGATCAATTTGGGATCAAGACGGAAAAAACCAAACTGACGATGGTTTTCCATGTTTTCAATGCTGGCAAGATGATTATTATCAAAGGCTAACCGTGCCTGAATCTGCTCTTCTTTACCATCAGGGAAATCAAATGGGCGGCGTAACATCTCTATGTTATTCCCCCTGACGACAAATTCACCTGCACGGGTGATTTTTGTTACTCTTCGATATTGCATCCCCTCCAGCAGATGGATCATTTCGTCCTTGCTGTAATTCATGCCGGGTTCAAGATTGACCATCCGTCCGTACACCGCTGCCGGTAAATCCCAGACTTTTCCGTCAATACGCTCGCGAATTTTGTTATCCAGATAGAAGCCATAAATAACAATAAGGACCGCCAGCACAATAAAGATTTTTAGCAGCAACCACAAAAACCAGTGCCCGCCTTTTTTAGGCGGGCGGGAATTCGCACTGCGGGCGTTCTTCCCTTTTTTAGTCATGACTTCATCCTCATCGTTGTCGTCAAAATTATCATTTTCATAATCATCATAATCATCCCGCCGATTGCGTTTGTTAGATGTTCGCCCACGACGAAGTCCTGATTTTTTACCCTTGCGTCCGATTGGCTGACGATCATCATCAGACATACCGAATTCTCCAAATGTTTATTAACTACCGGCAAGTAAATGCAAACTATTACATCTGCTTTTTCACGCGCCTGGTTGGTGCTGTGTTGGCAGGATCATCTGGCCACAAATGTTTGGGATAACGCCCTTTCATCTCTTTTTGCACCTCACGATAAGTTCCCTGCCAAAACGCAGCAAGATCTTGTGTGATCTGTAATGGACGATGGGCTGGAGATAACAACTCAATGACAACCGGAACTCGTCCTTTCGCCAATACTGGATTTTGCTGCTCTCCGTACATTTCCTGCATCCTCACTGACAATACCGGAGGTTTATCATGGAAATACTGGATGGTGATCCTGCTCCCCGTTGGCACAGTGTAATTAGTAGGCAATTCATTATCCAGTATTTGCCGTTGTTGCCAATCAAGCAATTCCATCAGGCAGGAGGATAGCTCAATCTGGCGCAAGCCTTTTAAATTATCAACACCATCCAGGGCAGGCAGCAACCACCGTTCAAGGGAGTTCAATAATGCTTCGTCATCAACCCCAGGCCAGTTCACTTCCGGTAGCCATTCTGTTGCTCTTTGCAGGCGAATACGCAACTGCAACGCCTCCTGTGACCAATTTAATGCCGATACCCCTTCTTGTCTTACCCAATTCAACAAGGCTTCCTGTAATTCCGCTGCCGAAGGTTTTGCCAATGGCTGGGCTTTGACAATTAATCGCCCACATTGCAAACGCTTCCACGCCCGTAATGAGCCTTTATTATCATCCCACTCTACGGTTGTATGCTCAGTAAACAGATGAGGGTATCGCTTTATGGTCTGTTCAATCACCAACGGACAGGCAAGCAAAACCTGTGCATCAGGATGGCTGTTTCCCTGCTGCAACGCAGGAGTTACTAACCAAGCCTCTCCCGACAGAGGCTCTTCACGTTCCAGCGCTACCCCCAACCCATTGGCTAACTGAAAACGGCCAAGATTATCGCGGTTTTTAGCGATCCGGTCTGGAAATCCCTGAACCAAGAGTTCAGGCACAAGATCTAATCTGAGGTTTCCAGCATGGTTTGTTTTATCCGCCAGTTGATTTGTAAAATTCCTGATGAGCTGATTGGCTCGTTGCTGCCAATGACGCTGATTTGCTGTCAGCCAATAGAGCAAGTCAGGTTGTCCACGACGCGGTGGTTCTTCCAAAATAGCCACCAATTTCGCTGCCGTTACCAATGCTGCACGGCTTTTGCCTTCTTTATCATCGCTTTCCTGGGCTGAACACAGTATCGCCGCCAAACGCGGTTCACTGCCGAATTCCGCCATTTGCCAACCACGGGAAGTCAATTGCTGGTTGTCATCCAACGCCCCTAAGCGCAGCAACAGGGATTCTGCAACCGCCAATGCGGGTTCTGGTGGATTGTCCAACCAATGAAGCTGGGAACTGTCACGACATCCCCACTGTAATAAAGAGAGCAGCAGGCCGCTTAAATCTGAATGCAAGATCTCCGGCTCGTTGTGTTCTCTGGCTCTTTCTGCCTGCTCCTGACTAAATAAATGCCAACAAACACCGGCCTCTAATCGTCCAGCCCGCCCTGCCCGCTGCACCATCGACGCCTGGCTGATGCGTTGGGTAATTAAACGTGTCAGGCCACTCTTCGGTTCAAATCGACCAGAACGCTCTAGTCCGCTGTCTACCACTAACCGAATACCTTCAATCGTCAGACTGGTTTCTGCAATATTGGTGGCAAGCACGACTTTGCGCATTCCCGCTGGCGCTGGTGTTATTGCTTTGCGTTGTTCTGCCAACGACAATGCCCCATACAATGGACACAACAGCGTATCGCCATTGATCTTATCTTCCAATTGCGACATTACCCGCTGAATTTCACCAACGCCGGGCAGAAACAGCAACAACGATCCCGTTTCTTGCTGCAATAACCGCAATACCGCCGATGCAACTGATTGTTCGAAAGGTTGATGAGTAGGAAGTGGATGATATGACCTCGTTACCGGATAACTGCGTCCTTCTGACACAATCACAGGGGCATCAGGTAATAAAGCAGAAAGGCGCTGGTTATCCAATGTTGCCGACATCACCAGAATACGCAGGTCGTCGCGCAACCCTTCCTGCACATCCAGCAACAGTGCCAATGCGAGATCGGCCTGTAAACTACGTTCATGAAATTCATCAAGGATGACAAGAGAGACGCCGTTCAATTCAGGATCTTGTTGCAGCATACGCGTCAGGATCCCTTCGGTCACAACCTCAAGCCGAGTTGCATCACTGACTTTGGTTTCCGAACGCATCCGGTAGCCGATGGTCATACCAACAGGTTCATTGAGTTGTTCAGCAAGACGCTCAGCCACACTCCGTGCAGCAATCCGTCGCGGTTCCAGCATAATGATGCGCCCTGACAATGGTGCCTGCTGTAAAATCGCCAATGGCAATCCGGTCGATTTTCCTGCCCCTGTTGGCGCATGTAATAACACTTGCTGCGACGTTTGCAGTGCCGCAATAACGGCTCCCACCACGTCATAAATAGGTAATAAGTCACAAATGGGCAATGACAAAAGGATCACCATAATGAATTAACTTTCAATGGCTGCCATTGTAGCATTAGCGCCTTTGGTTTCATCCGCCCATTGGTCATGAAGGAAAGTTTATGGAATTTTCACCTCCCCTGAAGCCTGCTACCCTAATCCGCCGTTATAAACGCTTTCTTGCGGATGTCCTCACGCCAGAAGGAGAAACACTCACCATTCACTGTGCCAATACGGGAGCCATGACAGGATGTGCCACGCTAGGGGATACCGTGTGGTATTCCACATCCGATAATCCCAAACGCAAGTATCCCAATAGCTGGGAACTCACACAAACCCAGGATGGTCACTGGATTTGCGTCAATACCCTCAGGGCCAATGATCTGGTCTGCCAAGCTATTGAGAAAAATATTATCTCGGAATTATCTGGATATGAGCACATTAGTCGTGAGGTTAGCTATGGCAAAGAAAAAAGTCGGATAGATTTATTTTTACAATCAAAACAAAAAGTTAACTGCTATATTGAAGTCAAGTCAGTCACATTGTTACAGGAAAATTATGGTTATTTTCCTGATGCAGTCACAATTCGGGGGCAAAAACATTTACGTGAGCTATCATTGATAGCACAACAAGGTCAGCGCGCTGTCTTGTTATTTGCTGTCTTACATTCTGGGATCTGTCAGGTTGCGGCAGCAAAACATATTGACCATGATTATGCCTTCCTTTTGGAACAAGCATGTCAATCAGGGGTCGAAGTAATCTGTTATAAGGCCAACATAACGGCAAAAGGGATGGTTCTAAGTGACAAATTACCTTTTGTATCAATAGAATAATTTGTAAACAAACTATCCTGACGAGAGGGGTTTTGTAACATATTTAGGCAGTAAACATGTCTGCCTTCACACCATTGCAAAACTAATGACAGGAACAATTGCCAACCTCGCAGTCATCTGTTATTTATAGCGGCCTATTTTTTTCCCCTCCTGTGGGGGACTCGTTTGATAGTGCGTGTGTAAGGAGAAGCATTATGCAAGAAGGGCAAAAACGCAAAACCTCGTCCTTGAGCATTCTCGCCATCGCTGGGGTAGAACCTTACCAGGAAAAGCCAGGCGAAGAATACATGAACGATGCCCAGTTAAAGCATTTCAAGCTGATTCTGGAAGCATGGCGCAATCAACTCAGGGATGAAGTAGACCGTACTGTATCTCATATGCAAGATGAGGCAGCAAACTTCCCTGATCCAGTTGACCGTGCGGCGCAAGAAGAAGAATTCAGCCTTGAATTACGTAATCGGGATCGTGAGCGTAAGTTGATCAAAAAGATCGAAAAAACGCTGAAAAAGGTCGAAGAAGAAGACTTTGGCTATTGTGAAGCCTGTGGGATTGAAATCGGCATCCGCCGTTTAGAGGCTCGTCCAACAGCCGATTTATGTATTGACTGCAAGACGTTAGCCGAAATTCGTGAAAAACAAATGGCTGGCTAACCAATAGGGTTAAGTACGGCGCATTTAGCGCCGTATGCCCCTATGTTGAATCGACTATGACTCAATCCAGACATTCCTCGTTATATATTGGACGCTTTGCTCCATCTCCTTCTGGCGATCTCCATTTTGGCTCTCTGGTAACTGCACTAGGCAGTTATCTGCAAGCCCGTGCCTGTCACGGCAAATGGCTGATGCGTATTGATGATATTGATCCTCCACGGGAAATTCCCGGAGCAGACAAGCGGATATTGCAAGCTCTTGAGCATTATGGCCTTTACTGGGATGGTGAAGTTCTCTATCAATCTCAGCGTCATGATGCTTACCGTGCCATCCTCGATCAATTAAAACAGCAAGGAGACAGCTATTACTGCACCTGCACCCGCCAACGCATCCAACAACTGGGCGGCTTTTATAATGGGCACTGCCGACATTTACCTCTGCCAGCTCACAACGCTGCAATTCGTCTAAAACAGCACCATCCGATTTATCGTTTTTACGATAAATTGCAAGGCCATATCACCGTGCCTACGAAAATGGCTGAGGAAGATTTCATTATTTATCGCAAAGACGGTTTATTTGCCTATAATCTTGTCGTTGTTATTGATGATAACTATCAAGGTGTCACTGAAATTGTCAGAGGAGCTGATTTAATCGAACCCACGGTTCGCCAGTTGTCTCTGTATCAGTATTTGAATTTTACAACACCAGATTATGTGCATTTACCTCTCGTGCTAAATAAAGAGGGAAATAAACTTTCTAAGCAAAATCATGCCCAGCCGCTGCCATTGAGCGACCCAAGACCATTGCTTATTGATGCGTTATCATTTTTAAATCAGCCCACTATCGCAGGCTGGCAGGATCTCACGACAGATCAACTGCTACAGCAAGCTATCGTCGGTTGGAATATAAACGCGGTTCCGCCAAAAAAAACCTAGCTAATAGTCTAAGTTAAATAAAGTCTTTCTATTGGTACTGTAAGCATTCTCAAAAAATGTCCAGTAAGTTATGATTGGCGGCTGTTTTTTGTTTTAATTGATCAGTCACTACCGAGGTGTACCATTTTTAACCGAGTAGCAACTTTCTGCCGTAATTTATTAATCCGCGATTACAGAACACAGCGCGACACACCGGCAGTCAGTGAAAGGCCAGTCACCGTATCTGACCATTCTGCTCAAACAGAGAGCAGTCCTCCGCGTAAACGTAGCAGAGGGAATCATTCATCTTCATCACATGCCGAAAACGACAAAATGAAGAAAAAATCTGTAAGGGCAATGCCTTCGGACTCCCCGATCACGGTGATACCACGCGAACAGCACCCTATTTCACGCAAAGACATCAGTGATAATGCCTTAAAGGTTCTGTATCGCCTAAATAAATCAGGTTTTGAAGCTTATCTGGTCGGAGGCGGGGTTCGTGATCTACTGCTGCACAAAAAACCCAAAGATTTTGATATAGCAACCAACGCTACACCGGAACAAGTTCGTCAACTGTTCCGTAACTGTCGCCTTGTCGGACGTCGTTTTCGTCTTGCCCATATCATGTTTGGCCCTGATGTGATTGAAGTTGCCACCTTCCGCGGTCCGCATGATCAAATTGAAAACAATGACCGGAACCAGTCACATAAAGCCCAAAGCGGCATGTTACTGCGGGACAATATTTTTGGTTCAGTAGAAGAAGATGCGGTTCGTCGTGATTTCACGATCAATAGCCTTTATTACGGCATTGAAGATTTCGCGCTACGGGATTACATAGGTGGCATGGCCGATCTGAACGCAGGCATCATTCGCCTGATTGGTGATCCAGAAACACGCTATCGGGAAGACCCCGTGCGGATGCTGCGGGCGGTTCGTTTCGCCAGCAAACTGGATATGACTATCGAGCCAGCTACCGCTGAGCCTATCCCGCGCCTGGCATTTCTGTTGAAAGATATTCCAGCGGCACGTCTGTTCGAAGAGTCCCTGAAATTGTTACAGACAGGGCAGGGTTACAAGACTTATAAACTGCTGCGCGAATATCATCTGTTCCAGCCATTGTTTCCGCTTATTCAACCGGGTTTCACCCAGCGTGGTGATTCGTCAATGGAAAAGCTGTTAGTACAAGTATTGAAAAATACCGATTTTCGCTTACAAAGTGATAAAAGAGTGAATCCCGCGTTCTTATTTGCGGCCATGCTATGGTATCCATTAATTGAACATGCGGAAAAACTGACACAGGAAGGCGGATTACAGTATTACGAAGCTTTTGCGTTAGCAATGAACGATATTCTTGATGAGCAGTGCCGTTCCATTGCTATCCCGAAACGCCATACCACCACCATGCGCGATATCTGGTTGCTTCAGCTGCGCTTACCGCGTCGTCAAGGAAAACGAGCAAATAAATTAATGGAACATCCGAAGTTCCGTGCTGCATATGATTTACTGGAATTGCGCGCCAGCATTGAACCACGCCATGAATTGAGAGAGTTGGTACAGTGGTGGGCCGATTTCCAACAGTCAACATCCTCACAACAGCGCGAAATGATATCTGATCTGGGCAGCGAACCCATTCGCCGCAGGACACGCCCCCGCCGTGGTGGACGCATTCGCCAGAACAGGAACAACGGTTATTAATATGACTCGAGCCTATATCGCCATTGGCAGTAATCTGGCTAACCCTTTGCAGCAAGTCAATAATGCACTTGCTGCCCTGAAAAAGATCCCTGATACCACTTTTATTGCTCGCTCATCTTTTTATCGAACAAAACCAATGGGACCACAGGATCAACCCGATTACCTCAACCTTGCCGTCGTATTGGAAACCCAGTTATCCCCAGAAACATTGCTTAATCACACCCAAGCGATCGAACTGGAACAAGGACGCGTTCGTAAAGGCGAACGCTGGGGGCCGAGAACGCTCGATTTGGATATCATGCTGTTTGGTAATCACATCATCAACACCGAACGCTTGACGGTTCCCCACTATGGGTTAAAACAGCGGGAATTTATGCTGTATCCACTTGCAGAAATTGCCCCTGATCTGGTGTTTCCTGATGGAGAAACCCTGGCAGAGCAATTAAAAAAAGTGCCGGAAAATGGTCTGACGCTTTGGTTATAGTTTGTTGTAGAGAGGCAATTTGAAAAACAGAGGGTATAACTATTCAGGAGAGAATGATGAAAACAACAACCCTGGCTGATCTAAATCAGTTAAAAAAAGAAAAGCGCAAATTTGCAACCATCACCGCTTACGATGCCAGTTTCGCCCACCTTTTCGCCGAACAAGGCATTAATGTCATGCTCATTGGTGATTCACTCGGCATGACCATACAGGGATTTGACTCTACCCTGCCTGTCACTGTTGAAGATATCTCTTACCATACCCGAAGTGTTCGCGCTGGCGCCTCCCATGCTTTTCTCATCGCGGATATGCCTTTCATGAGCTACGCAACCCCCGAACAAAGCTTTAACAATGCGGCTGCACTAATGCGCTCTGGTGCCAATATGGTCAAAATTGAAGGTGGAGATTGGCTATGTGATACCGTCAAAATGCTGACCGAGCGTGCCGTCCCTGTTTGCGGTCATTTAGGCCTGACGCCACAGTCAGTCAATGTACTCGGTGGCTATAAAGTTCAGGGACGCGATGACGCCTCGGCCCAAAAGTTATTTGACGATGCTATTGCTTTGGAAAAAGCAGGTATGCAACTCCTTGTGTTAGAATGTGTTCCGACGGCACTAGCGCAGCGTATCACTGAAGCACTGGAAATTCCGGTTATTGGCATTGGGGCAGGCAATATGACTGACGGTCAAATTCTGGTTATGCATGATGCCTTGGGTATCACCGCAAGCCCCCCCAAATTTGCCAAAGACTTCCTCGCAGAAACTGGCAATATAAGGGATGCTATCCGCCTGTATATTGAACACGTAGAAAGCGGCGCTTATCCTGACCAGGCACACTCATTCAACTGATTATTCTCCAGCATGACGACTAATTAAGGGAGTACAGCAATGCTGATTATAGAAACTATCCCCATTTTACGCCGAGAAATCCGTCGCTGGCGCCAGGCGGGCAAACGTATTGCCTTCGTCCCTACGATGGGAAACCTGCATGATGGTCATATGGCATTAGTTGATACCGCCAAAGCACAGGCTGATGTTGTTATCGTCAGCATTTTCGTCAACCCGATGCAATTTGATCGAGAAGACGATCTGGTCAATTATCCTCGCACCTTGCAGGAAGATTGCGAAAAACTGAGCCGTCGCAATGTCGAGTTGGTATTCGCCCCTAATGCTAACGAGATGTACCCACATGGTTTAAACGGCAACCAAACTTTTGTCGAAATACCCGAACTTTCTTATATCCTTGAAGGTGCCAGCCGACCAGGACATTTCCGTGGCGTTACAACCGTTGTCAGCAAATTGTTTAACCTGATCCAGCCCGATCTGGTTTATTTCGGTGAAAAAGATTTCCAGCAATTACAGATTATCCGCAAGATGATTGCAGATATGGCTTACGATATTACATTGGTTTCCGTGCCGATCGTCCGTGATAAAAATGGATTGGCGCTAAGCTCACGTAATAACCTTCTGTCCGCTGAAGAGAAAAAAATTGCGCCCTTGCTGAATAAGGTTATGCAATGTATAGCAGAAAGGCTGAAAAATGGCGAACACGATACTGAGCGGCTCATTGAACTGGCATCTGCCCATTTGCGGGAAGAAGGCTTTATGCCGGATGAATTATTTATCCGTGATGCAGAAAACCTGCTGCCATTAACGGCACAAAGTAAAAAAGCCGTGATCCTGATGGCGGCATGGTTGGGACAAACACGACTGATTGATAATCAGCAGGTTATTTTGACTGCCTGATTTTAATTATGAGATGTGTGTGTCACTGGAATATGCGCCTTATATCTCCCCGTATAGCGGGGAGATATAAACAATCACATTGATTTGCAAGCTGCAACTTGAGTTGGATTGGTATATTCAATTAATAATTCCTATTTACAGCATAAAATAACCCAAATCATTTCGGCAGTGATTTTTGTTAGAAATAGATCAATAACACCAGAATAAATCGCCAACAAAATACAAAAAATAAGAGCGTAAATCCAATCAGGCAATAACCTTAATTTTTTATCCTATCATTGCGGATTAATGAAGCTCATTTCCCCTTAGTTTTATTTTTCCATATTAAAGGTTAAAACCACCGACTTTAGTCGGTCAGCTTTAGCTGCGATACTCTATTGCCCGAGAGGTGCGATATGGATTACAGATATGGCAGCCACAC
>NZ_JADEUF010000104.1 GCF_015163655.1 Xenorhabdus griffiniae
TTTTGTTCCTTTATTGCTCTTTGTTTCGCAACTTAAGGTTATAAAGGCAGGGCTATGTCATTTCAATTCACTATGTCATCTCATCTAGAAAGTCGAGCATCGCGTTATTTTTAGGGAAAATTTAAAATCGGCGGTAGTTTTGCCTGCCGCCGACAAGGAAAAATCAGTGCAGAATTTTCGCCAGAAAATCGCGGGCACGCTCTGATTTTGGGTTAGCAAAGAAATCTTCTTTCTTACTGTCTTCGACAATTTTGCCTTCATCCATGAAAATAACGCGATGTGCTACTTTCTTGGCAAATCCCATCTCATGGGTTACTACCATCATGGTCATGCCTTCGTTCGCCAATTCCACCATGACATCCAACACTTCATTAATCATTTCAGGATCAAGGGCAGAAGTAGGCTCATCAAACAGCATTGCAATCGGGTCCATACAGAGTGCACGGGCAATGGCAACACGTTGTTGCTGACCACCGGAGAGTTGTGCAGGAAATTTATCCGCATGGCTGGCTAATCCAACTCGCTCTAGCAGTTTTAAGCCTTTTTCAGTCGCTTCTTTCTTGTCGCGCTTTAACACTTTAACCTGAGCCAGTGTCAGGTTTTCAATAATCGATAGGTGAGGAAAAAGTTCAAAGTGCTGAAACACCATCCCCACCTTGGAGCGCAATTGTGCCAGATTGGTACTCTTGTCATTGACTTTTGTGTCGTTTACTCGAATTTCACCTTGCTGGACAGGTTCAAGACCATTGACCGTTTTTATCAGTGTGGATTTGCCGGAACCAGATGGTCCACATACCACGACTACTTCGCCTTTTTTGACTTCAGTTGAGCAGTCAGTAAGAACCTGAAATTGGTCATACCACTTGGATACATTTTTCAGGGAAATCATCAAACAGTCCTTTTCTTCAAATAGTTAACCAGCATAGAAGCGGAAAAACTAATCACAAAATAAACAAAGCCGGCAAACAGAACCATTTCAATTTGGGTTCCATCGCGCTCACCAATATTCGTTGCTGTACGGAAAAAATCCGCCAGACTCAATACATATACCAGAGAAGTATCCTGGAATAATACAATGCCTTGTGTTAGCAGCAATGGGATCATTGCCCGAAATGCTTGTGGCAGTATGACCAACCGCATGCTTTGCAATTGAGTCATACCCAGTGCCAGCGCAGCAGAAGATTGCCCGCGGGAAATACTCTGAATACCTGCCCGAATTATTTCGGCGTAGTAAGCTGCCTCAAAGAGCGAAAAAGCTACCATTGCAGAAATTAAACGGATATCGGTTTTTGGTGAAATACCTAGAATATTTTGTAATAAGTTAGGCACAATCAGATAAAACCACAGTAATACCATCACCAGTGGAACTGAGCGGAACAGGTTAACATATAGGGCGGCAAACCAGCTCAATGCTTTGATGGATGAGAGGCGCATTATCGCCAGCATGGTTCCCCAAACAATGCCTATGATAACGGCTGTCACGGTAATTTTTGCCGTTATCAACAATCCATCCAGAAGGAAGGGCAAGCTTGGTACAATCGAACTCCAGTCAAACTGATACATTTTTTATCGCCCTCCCAGGTTGCCGGGTAAACGTACTTTTTTCTCCAGTATGCTCATGGCAAGCATGATCACCAGGTTGATACCTATATAAGCCAGTGTGATCGCTGTGAATGATTCATAGGCGTGAGCGGAATAATCCAGCAATTTATTGGCCTGAGCAGCCATATCAACCAACCCGATTGTGGAAGCAATGGCAGAATTCTTCACCAAATTGAGCATTTCTGAGGTCATTGGGGGAATTATCACTCGGTAGGCGTTTGGCAGCAGAACGTAACGGTAGGTTTGTGGCAAGGTTAATCCCATTGCCAGACCTGCGGCTTTTTGCCCCCTTGGAAGTGACTGAATTGCCGCGCGAACTTGCTCACATACACGGGCCGCGGTGAATAACCCTAAGCAGAGGACTGAAGAGATAAAAAACTGGATATTGGGGTCCAGCTCCATTTTGAACCAATCGCTCAAATTTTTGGGCAGGAATTCAGGAACCACCAGATACCAGGTAAAAAATTGGACAATAAGAGGAACGTTGCGAAATAGCTCCACATAACACGTCCCAAGTCCGGAAAGGAATTTATTCGGGACTGTGCGAAGAATACCGAACAATGAGCCGACAACGAATGCAATGATCCAGGCACAGGCGGAAAGTGCCACCGTTACCTGAAAACCAGAAATAAGCCACCCCAGATAGGTGGTATTACCAAAAGGGGCTGCTTGTAAAAAGATGCCCCAATCCCAATTAGCGGACATAATCGAACTCCCTGATATGGGGTTAGCTGTCATTCATCGAATTTAAATCTGAAAAAAATGAGGTAGGGAACGACTACCTCATACCCGTTATTGCCAATGAAATCGGGATTTTGTTTTCTTAATTCAACGCCTTATCGTTTGGTGACTTAAACAAATTTCTCATTTCATCTGACATAGAGAAGTTTAAATTCAGGTTCTTAGGTGGAATGGGTTCTTTAAACCAGCGATCAAACATTTTTTCTGCTTTACCGGAGGTTTGTGTTTTGGCAATAACGTTATCAATCAATTTCTTGAATTGAAGATCATCTTTGCGCAGCATACAGCCGTATGCTTCTTCCGATTGTGGTTTGCCAACAATGATCCATTGCTCGGGTTTTTTAGCTTTCGCGCGTTCACCAGCGAGTAAAGCATCATCCATCATAAAGGCGACAGCACGGCCTGATTCCAGAGTACGGAATGAATCACCGTGGTCTTTGGCACTGATGATACGCATTTTCATTTGCTTCTCATCATTGAGCTTATTCAACAAGATTTCGGAAGTTGTGCCGGAAGTCACAACGACATTTTTTCCTGCCAGATCATCAAACCCCTTGACACCTGAATCTTTTTTGGTCAGTAAGCGAGTACCGACGGAAAAGATGGTATTGGAGAATGCCGCTTGTTTCTGTCGTTCAATGTTGTTGGTGGTGGAGCCACATTCAAAATCGAAAGTACCATTTTGTAGCAGGGGAATGCGGTTCTGGGAGGTAATCGGGATCAGCTTAACTTGCAAATTAGGCATATCCAGCTTTTTCTTGACGGCTTCAACGATCAGGTTGGAATAATCCTGGGAATAACCCACGACGTTTTGTTGATTATCGTAGTAAGAGAATGGGACCGACGATTCTCGGTGTCCAACAACGATTATGCCGTTATCTTTGATTTTTTTCAGTGTTCCTGTCAATTCCTCAGCATGGGCAGCCCCGACTGCGCTAAGCAACATCATAGTTAACATCAACTTACGCATATACAGCTCCTTTATCTGGTTATTTTTTGTGAAATTGGATTTGCTTACAGATAATTGTGTTTTTGCATGTTTCTATACCAATCCAACTTCAAATTGCAGATTAAAAATCAATGTGATTGTTTATATCTCCCCCGCTACGCGGGGAGATATAAGACGCATCTTGAAAGACGATTGGTATACATAAATAAAACTGCCGAAACGATTTTTCTGGTTTCTTTGTTTATGTGATGTAAAAAAATAATTCATAATGTTACTTTTTTGAAACCATAATGTTTCTGTTTCGCGACACACATCGCACTATAAATAAACAATTTCATTTATGTGTGATTAAAAAGTGAATAATATTGAATGTTGTTCACACTTTGCGCTATTTAAAATAATGTTCTGTTTTAGCGGGTATTTGATGGTGAAATATGTGATGAATTTTTGTTATTTAGGTGATGAGATCGACGGTTAAATAAAATCAGGGCATATATCAATCTAACTTCAAGATGCGTGTGATTTCTCCCCGCAAGACGGGGAAAAATCAGGTTTCATAGCGTGTTGTAAATTGCAACTTGAAGTTTAATACGTATAGAAATATACCCTGACTACTATTAACGTTTATTATAGGAAAACATAAAATTAAGCTTTGCGGCGTTTTTTTATCAAAGCAAAGATAAAAAACAGGGCACTTGCTCCCCATATTGGCCAATTGCCGAAGCGAAAATAAGGCGTTATCCCTGTGGCCGGGGTTACTTTGGTTTCCAATACCTGTCGGGTAAATTGTGGAAGTTCAGACTGAATGGAACCATCAGGGTTAATTACTGCGGTAATGCCGTTATTCGTTCCTCTTAGCAGAGGACGCCCCAATTCAAGAGCGCGCATTCGTGCCATTTGGAAATGCTGCCAAGGGCCAATGGAACGTCCAAACCAGGCATCATTAGAAACGGTCAAGAGGAACTCGGTGTCAGGTTTGAAATTATCACGCACCTGTTCACCCAAAATAATTTCGTAGCAGATAGCGGCAGTAATATTGTGTCCAGCAACAGAAAGTTGAGGCTGGATGTAATTACCTTGGCTAAAAGAAGACATTGGCAAATTGAATAAAGGTGCCAATGGCCGCAGTATTGATGCTAGTGGCACAAACTCACCAAACGGTACCAGGTGATGTTTGTCGTAACGGGTTAACGCTGGGTATTGGTAAGGTATCTTATCCCCTAATACGATGATGCTGTTATAGAATTTATAACCTTCCAATGTCAGTCGGGCGTCCACAATGCCAGTGATCAAGCTGGTATTATGTTTTCTCAGCACGGTATCCAGTTTAGTCAGAAAATCACGCTGGTTATATTCATCATCAGGAATAGCAGATTCCGGCCAGATGATGATTGGCGTTTTACCAATGAAAGGACGACTGTTGTCCAAATAAATATCCAGTGTTTTTCCAAGAGCGGTGGATTCCCACTTAATGGCTTGGGGAATATTACCTTGAACCAAAGCAATATCAGTGGCTTTTTCTGGTTGTAGGGTATACCACTGGTAGTGCCTCATTGACCACGGTAACAGTAACAGGATAATGGCGAAAATAGCCGCGGAAATTTTTTTCTGGGTGACAGCAACAACCAACAATCCGCTGATCATCATCAGTAAAAAGGTAATACCTTCCACACCCAGAATAGGCGCAATGGCTTTCATCGGACCATCAATTTGGCTGTAACCAAATTGTAACCACGGAAACCCAGATAACACCCAACCACGTAAGAATTCTGTCAATTGCCATAGCGCTGGGCTGGCTATAACCAGCCTGATGCTATTAGAAGCCGGAAAAAAGCGGTTCAATACACCAGTAAATAAAGCGGGATAAAGGGCAAGATAGGCAGATAGCAAGATCACCAAAAAGATATTGATAGCGGTTGGCATACCACCAAAGTCGGCGATACTGACATAAACCCAGTTTGCGCCACTGCCAAATAAGCCAAGGCCCCAGCATAAACCAATAAAGCAAGCCTGGCGGGTTGTTCTGTTTAAGGAAAGGATTTGTAGGCCAAAAAGGGAAACAAGAGCAGCAGGCCAGAAATCAAAAGGTGAAAAAGCCAGCGTTCCACTGGCTCCGAAGAAAAGTGCCAGCACGGCACGTAACCGCTGGCAACTCATTAATGAGGCTTTGTTCATCCAGATCCTATTTATTGTTTATCAAGGCCAGGAACATCAGCATCATCCGGTATTTTTACATGAACCTGAATGATCTTACGGCTATCAGACATTGCCACTTTGAAAAGGTAACCATCAATGGTGATGGATTCCCCACGTGAAGGCAGATGCCCAAATGCTTGCATGACTAGCCCACCAATAGTATCAACCTCTTCATCGCTGAAATTAGTGCCAAAAACGTCATTAAAATCCTCGATTTGAGTCAACGCCCGGACTGAATAGGAGTGGCGACTTAGGGTACGAATGTCGTTATCTTCATCATCATCGTATTCGTCTTCTATTTCACCCACAATCAGTTCAAGAATATCTTCAATGGTGACCAGCCCCGAAACGCCGCCAAATTCGTCGATCACAATCGCCATATGGTAGCGTTGGGAACGGAATTCTTTCAGCAGGCGGTCAACACGTTTACTTTCCGGCACGACAACAGCCTGACGAAGGACTTTATCAATGCTGAAAGGTTCTGCATTTGTACGCATGAAGGGTAGCAGATCTTTCGCCATCAATATGCCTTCAATGTGATCTTTGTCTTCGCTGATCACAGGAAAGCGTGAGTGAGCCGAGTCGATAATAACATCCAGACATTCGTCCAGAGATTGGTTGCGTTTTAAGGTAACGATCTGTGAGCGTGGGATCATAATGTCACGCACGCGTTGATCAGCAATATCCATGACACCTTCGAGCATCTCGCGGGTATCAGGATCGATGAGGTCGTTCTGCTCAGAATCACGGATCAGTTCAACCAAATCATCACGGTTTTTCGGTTCACCGTGAAAAAGCTGATTAAGAAGTGCAAAAAAGCCTTTCTTAGGGCCAGGGTTATCGTTACTTGAAGGATGGTCGTCGCTCATGGCGTTTTAATGAAAATTCCCCATATAAAATCGTAGACTATTATGTTTAACATAAAAATGTTGGTAGTGGTTATTCTTTTTCCGCGAGATAGGGATCAGTATAACCCATTTTTTTTAGGATCTCTGTTTCCAGCGCTTCCATTTCTTCCGCTTCATCGTCTTCAATATGATCATATCCCAGAAGATGAAGGCTGCCGTGAACCACCATATGTGCCCAGTGTTCTTCGACCGTTTTTTGTTGCTCATCTGCCTCTTTTTCAACAACTTGACGGCAGATAATTAAATCACCGAGTAAGGGTAATTCAACTTCAGGTGGCGCTTCAAATGGGAAAGATAACACATTCGTTGGTTTATCTTTCCCTCGATAAGTGAGGTTTAAATCGTGGCTTTCTGCCTCATCGACCAGGCGAATAGTCACTTCACTTTCGGTCTGAAATTGTGGCAAAACACCTTCCAACCAGCGTTGGAAAAGGGCTTCCTCGGGTAGCCCTTCGGGGTTTTCACAGGCAATTTGCAAATCTAATATAACTGAACTCATTGTGCTTCCTGTCTGCGTTTCTCATTAAGCATTTTTTTGCGTTCTTGTTCCGCTGCTTCCCATACTTCATAGGCGATAACCACTTTTGCCACCACAGGATGGCGAACAACGTCTTCACTATGTAAGAAGTTAAAACTCAGGTCATCAACATCAGATAATACTTCTATTGCATGACTCAGGCCTGATTTTTGCCCTCTTGGCAAATCAATCTGGGTTACGTCACCGGTAATGACGGCCTTGGAATTAAAACCAATGCGAGTCAGGAACATTTTCATCTGTTCAATGGTCGTATTCTGGCTTTCGTCGAGAATAATAAAGGCATCATTGAGGGTACGTCCACGCATATAAGCCAGTGGCGCCACTTCAATAACGTTTCTTTCGATCAGCTTCTCAACTTTTTCAAATCCCATCATTTCAAACAGGGCATCATAAAGCGGGCGCAGATAAGGATCGACTTTCTGGCTGAGATCACCAGGCAAAAAGCCCAGTTTTTCTCCGGCTTCAACCGCAGGACGGGTCAGCAGGATACGGCGGACTTCCTGGCGCTCCAGTGCATCAACCGCTGCAGCGACAGCCAAATACGTTTTCCCTGTACCTGCAGGCCCCACCCCGAACGTGATATCGTGATCAAGGATGTTAGCAATATATTGCGCCTGATTGGGAGTACGGGGTTTTACAACACCCCGTTTAGTTTTGATGTTGACAGCCTTACCATATTCAGGGACGCTTTCTGCTGCTTGTTCCAGCACCCGGCTCTCAGTAATAGCGAGATGCACCTGTTCAGGCTCAAGATCAGGTATTATGCCGCGTATAGGAGCGGTTTCGACATAAAGGTGGCGCAGGATCCCTGCGGCCGCGCTAACACATAATGGTTTACCTGCCAGTTTGAAACGGTTATCACGGCGATTGATTTCAATACCCAAACGACGTTCAAGTTGTTTCAGATTATCATCAAGTGGTCCACACAGACTCATCAGACGTTGATTGTCAGCAGGCTCCAGAAAGATTTCTTGGGTTGCTACTTGTGGGTTTATTTGTGTCACTGATTGTCTCTATGTTAGGGCCTGTTAAGGCTGATAAAAGCCAACGCCGAGTTCATCTTCCTTGCGAGTACGGGCAATGACTGATTCAGGTGACTCATGGATGCGCAGATCCATCTCATCTTCAGTACGAATGACTTTACCACGCAGGGAGTTGGCGTATACGTCAACAATTTCGACATCAACAAATTTACCAATCATGTCAGGCGCTCCCTCAAAATTAACCACGCGGTTATTCTCGGTACGGCCAGAGAGTTCCATGATATTTTTGCGTGATGGACCTTCAACCAGAATGCGCTGCGTACTGCCAAGCATTGCGCGGCTGTAGCTCATGGCCTGCTGGTTAATGCGCTGCTGGAGCAGGTACAAGCGCTGTTTCTTTTCTTCTTCGCTAACGTCATCTGGCAAATCGGCTGCGGGGGTACCTGGGCGCGCTGAATAGATGAAGCTAAAACTCATGTCGAAGTTAACATCGGCAATCAATTTCATGGTTTTTTCAAAATCATCCTGTGTTTCACCTGGGAAACCGATGATGAAGTCAGAACTGATCAGAATGTCAGGGCGTGCCTTACGTAAACGACGAATAATGCCTTTGTATTCTAGCGCAGTATGGGCACGTTTCATCAGGGTAAGGATGCGATCAGAACCACTCTGGACTGGCAGATGCAGGAAGCTCACTAACTCAGGGGTGTCCTCGTAGACTGCAATAATATCGTCAGTAAACTCGATTGGATGGCTGGTTGTGAAGCGAATGCGGTCGATACCGTCAATAGCCGCAACCAGACGCAACAGTTCGGCAAATGTGCAGATACCGCCATCAAACGTTGCGCCGCGATAGGCATTAACGTTTTGACCAAGCAGATTCACTTCACGTACACCTTGCGCAGCAAGTTGGGCAATTTCGAATAAAATATCATCACAAGGACGGCTGACTTCTTCCCCACGGGTGTAAGGTACGACGCAGAATGTGCAGTACTTATTGCAGCCTTCCATGATGGAAACGAATGCTGTTGGGCCTTCGGCACGAGGCTCTGGCAGACGGTCAAATTTTTCAATTTCAGGGAAACTGATGTCAACAACCGGGCTGCGGGTGCCTTTGACATGATTAATCATTTCGGGCAGGCGGTGCAGGGTTTGTGGCCCAAAAATAATATCGACGCTAGGTGAGCGCTGGCGAATGTAATCCCCTTCCTGGGAAGCAACACAACCCCCCACACCGATAATGATTTCAGGATTTTTATCTTTCAGGCCCTTCCAGCGGCCAAGTTGGTGAAAGACTTTTTCCTGAGCCTTTTCACGGATTGAACAAGTATTCAGGAGTAAGATATCTGCTTCTTCGGCGACATCGGTTAACTGATAACCGTGAGTGGTTTCCAGCAAGTCGGCCATCTTGGATGAATCGTATTCGTTCATCTGACAGCCCCAGGTTTTGATATACAGTTTTTTTATCGTCGACATTTTGTGTATCCGGTGTTTCCAGTGGAATGATGCTTCAACACTGAAAAGCGCAATATATTGCACGTAGTGTATTTAGCATAATATTGTTAGCTATTGTAGTCATTTGAGGCACCAGTGACCAGACTGTAACAGCGGATATTCTCAGCCGGAAAGGGAAAATTCCGGTAGACTGTTTTAATCAATAAGTTAATGACGTGATGAATATGAATAATCCACAACAAAAATTCGATATTGTTGTCGTTGGCGCAGGTATGATTGGTGCAGCGACAGCATTGGGATTGGCGCAGGAAGGTTGGCGTGTTGCATTATTGGAGCACCAGCCTCCTGCACTTTATGATGCAGAGTGTGAACCTGATGTTCGTATATCTGCGATCAGCTGTGCTTCGGTGGATTTATTGAACCAATTGGGAGCATGGGAAAACGTCTTGCAAATGCGCAGTGCTCCTTATCGAAAGCTGGAAACATGGGAGCAAAATGATTCGAATGTCATTTTCGATGCTGCAAGTTTGGGACTGCCAGAGTTAGGGCATATGGTTGAAAATCGTGTCTTGCAGCTGGCTTTGTGGCAGGAATTTGCACATTATCCAAACCTGACATTGATTTGTCCCACTGTTTTGCAATCTATGCAGCGTCAGCATGAGAATAAAACGTGGCGGGTGACGTTGGAAGATGGCACGGAAATTAACACACGACTGATTATTGGTGCAGACGGTGCCCGTTCTCAAGTCCGTCAATTGGCGGGTATTGGCAGTAACGGGTGGCAATATCGCCAGTCATGTATGCTGATAACGGTCAAGACTGACCAGCCTCAACAAGATATAACCTGGCAACAATTTTTTCCTTCTGGTCCCAGGGCCTTTCTGCCGTTGTTTGATCAATGGGCTTCGTTGGTTTGGTATGATTCTCCTGCCCGTATTCGCCAATTGCAGTCAATGACGATGGCACAACTTGAGCGAGAAATTTTTCAGGCATTTCCTGCCCGCTTAGGTACAGTTACCCCGATTGCTGCGGGCTCATTCCCGCTGACTCGTCATCATGCCAGCCATTACGTACAAGAAGGGTTGGTTCTGCTGGGAGATGCGGCTCATACCATCAATCCGTTGGCAGGGCAGGGAGTGAATTTAGGTTATCGGGATGTTGATGTGTTACTCAAGGTACTAACCAATGCTAAGGAATTGTTGCAAGAGTGGGATTCTTTGCTAGTTTTGATGCGTTATCAACGCCGCAGGATGCCGGATAATTTGGTGATGCAGGCGGGAATGGATTTTTTCCATACCACATTCAGTAATGATTTGCCGGGGTTAAAAACGGTACGAAATCTGGCATTAATGGCTGCGCAACGTGCAGGAGGCATGAAAAATCTTGCTCTGAAATATGCATTGGGGTTGTGATGGATATTAGCCCCTTATGGGGCTAATTTGGTTGGTTTTATCAGAATATCGGCAGGTATTCCGAGCATACAGTGCAGATTACGGATCATAGGTAATGTCAGGTTGCGCTTACGATTTAAAACTTCATAAACACGGTTGGATTTGCCAATGGCAGGTTCTAAATCTTTAACGGTTAACCCTGATTGTTCCATTCTGTATTTAATCGCTTCAATGGGATCTGGTGGATCTATTGGGTAATGTTCTGCTTCATAAGCTTCAATTAGCAGCACCATAATTTCCATGTAATCAAATTCAGGCGTTCCAATTTCAGGTTGATTATCAAATAGTGGAGCAATAGCTTTTAATGCTTTTTGATAATCGCTCTCTGTTCTAATAGGTTTAATGTTCATTGTTCACTCCGGTTCTACGGTATTAGCATCTATAGCATCGTATTGTCCGTGTACCGATGAATTTTACGTACACCCAGCCTGCGAGGTAAAAGATGGAAACTATCAAGCGCAAGTAACCAGTAAGCGTATTATTTTTTATCCAGTTAATGCGATTGAATTGGAGAATTATTTACTTGCGATTGTTGAAGTGGCTTTTATGAAGGAATTTTGACGGCTGTAAAACAAAAAACCACCTTTTAATGGTGGCTTGCATATCAAAGAATATTTTACTTTGAAAAATTTGGCTGGGGTACCAGGATTCGAACCTGGGAATGCCGGAATCAGAATCCGGTGCAATATCTATATAAATCAAAATCTTACGATGAATTGAAAGAATATACAGTATGAAGTTGAAAATATAAATCCTTTTATCTCAGTCAGTTATCTATTTCAATTCCTGTATATTCTTTCATTTTTGCTGATTTTTGGAAGGTCTAGAGTGGGAGTTACTTTCGTCTTGCGATCATAAACTTTTACTTGAGATTCGGTCTTGTGTCCACTGAATAATTGCTTGTCTCTTGAACTTCCTTCGAAGTCTGAGATTGCCTTAGCTTTGATATCATGAAACGTGAAATCAATTTTTCTTCCCAATACCTTCGCTGCTTTCTCTTTTGCTTCCCTCCAATGATTATCGAAACCTGATTTTGTGAATTGATTACCATCTGCATTCAAAATTACATAAGATTGGGTTGATGTAGGAGGGAACAGTTCTACTGCGTGATTTATAGTTTCACGCAATCTATCAGTCCATTGCTTTATCTGCTTAGCTCCAGTTTTCCCTTGCTTGATGTAAATCCCTTGTTCTGAAATCTGGTTATGTTTCAGCTTCAATATATCCCCGATCCTAGATGCACAAAGATATGATATCTCCATTGCTATTTTAACCACAGGGGAGCCTACATCATATGTGGTTTGATATTCTTCATCGGTGATATATTTGTCTCTGTTTTGGAGGGAAAACTTCTTTATCCCTGAACATGGATTAATCTTGCAATAACCTCTCTCATACCCCCAACCAAACGCCACTGACATATACGATAATTCGTGATTAGCCTGTGTTTTACTTTGGGTTCCTCTTATATCCATATACTGCCTGATATGTTCTGGTTTAATGTTATCAACCTTAATATGACCAAAAACTTTTAGAATGCTCTTTGCTCCTTGCAATTTATCCTTCTGAGAACGTGCTGATAATTCAGTAAATGCGGGGCTATTCAAATGCATTCCCCACAGTTTAGAGAATGTCATTACTATTTTTTGATTTGCGATCTCTCCGTCATACCGAGCCCATAACTCGGTCATGCTCATTGTTAATGGGCCTAGTATTATAGTTTTGTTATCTTTGGTTTTGAGGTAATACGAATATTTTGTTTTTGATACACGAGAGGGTAGCTTCTGGTCATTGGGATCTTTGCGCTTCCTAACCATTGAGTAACGCTCCAAAATCAGGGGATTCAACTTTAGTACTGGCTTGTTGACGATAATTGCCAGTGAACTCACTACGAATAACAATAGGCTTACCTAGCTTATTGATGTAATGGTGAATTCGGTTAGAGGTCAACCATTTTATCTGGTGACTCTTTTGTTTAAATCCGGTTAGTAAAATCAATTCTTTATCAGTTAAATAGATAGGCTCACTCATCTATCTCTCCTTCTGAATCATCCGCACATAGTGCACCAGCACTGATTTAGCGCTGAATTTCATGTGGTTGAGTGGTTTAAATTTGGGGGTGTATTTATCGAGGATTGCGGTGACTGCGATGTCATCGTATTTGGGTAATTGTTCCAGTTCCTCTAGGCATTCCCTTGCTACTGTCCTCCTTGCGTTCTCGAATTCGCTAGTCATAGATACGACACGTGATATTGCCTTTGTGTGATTCTCTGATACGCCCTGAGCGACCCGTATTTGTATAAAAAGGGATCGTTAGATTTATTTGCCTGTCAATAGTCTTGAACTGCACCAATAGCTAAATGGATATCGTTGCTGTTTGCTATTTCAATTGTTACTTTCATGCTATTTTCTCCAATTGATGATTGCCAATAATCATTAAATAATCTCGTTCAACGGTTGTTATTATTCTACGTGGAGCAGTGAACGGCCTCCAAATTAACAACAATGAACCTTTGTTATTTCCATTCACTGATTTTTTTGTTTCTGCATTAATAAATGAAATCCTGCCACCTGTAATTAATCTGACCTCATCTACAGTTTCCAATGCCAATTTAAACCAACCGACTGAAAGGTCAGCGGGAATTAACATCACAATAGGCTGTAATTGTTTCTGGCATTCGATAGCGGCTTTTTCTATCCACGGTTTAATGTTGCTATAGGGCGGATTGCACCAGATAGCCCCATAACTCGCCCAATCACACTCCAGTGCATTATCTCGTTCCGTGAGATAATGTGCACACAGGGTATTCTGAGCATCGGCGGCTGCATCTAAATAAAATCCGAATTCTATATCGAGTGCCATAAATAATGGGAGTGGAGTTTGCCATAAATCTTTTAATTCGGGCGGGGTATTACTGCCTCCGAAATCACTCATTGTTTATATTCCTTATTTTCCGCCTATCCTGCTCATAATCCTCCCCACATTCCCGACTACAGAATGCACCGTGTATTGCTGGTTCCGCCTCACACCACCGACACATTCCGTTGATACTGGTTAATGCTGGTGGTCGGCTCTGTAGAGCATGGGATATATTCAGCTCATTTAATTCATTCGCTGCGTCGATAATATCCATGTTATTTCTCGTTATTTGTTTGGGTGGGGATACAGAAAAATTCCAAACATTGTCTTATCAGCAGGCATATCAGATATATCTTTGTACAATTTCCCATCCATTAAATTGTAACAAGCCACAGGCTTCATATTTTCATATTCAGCGAGACGTTTTAATATTGTGATACATAAATTTAAATCTAATGCTATTTCATGATAGCCTGCTGATTTTAATTCCTCGGCTGATTTTAAAGTTGTATTTATTTTCTCAATCACATCATTGCTCATTATTATTCTCTCTCGATTTTTCTATTATAGAAAATTTATTTGGTTGACAAATTCAAGTAAATTTGTAAAACGGTTGACGTTTAATGGTCAACCGAGATACTCAATGCATAACTTTAATTTTGTCATTTCTCATCTAAATTCCCTGCATATATTCGCTGCCCGTTCGCACATATCAGTGTCGAACCAGCCGAAATGACATTGGCTAGGGCTAATTTCTAGCTGTTTTGCTAACCATCTGTACGCCTCCGTGCGCTCCAAATTACGACTCCTGACGACATCATCGAAATACCGATGAGCCGATGCTCTGGCTCTGCGTGTCGGTTTATCTGCCAGT
>NZ_JADEUF010000105.1 GCF_015163655.1 Xenorhabdus griffiniae
AGATAGATTAATTTAGCGTTTTAAATAAAAAAAATAACAGGTAAATGTAACGCTATTTTTCCCTTAAATTCATTTGTGTTGTGATAAGCAGTTCGTGTTTAGAGAATAACATCAAGACCTATTCTAAATATCTGCAAAAAGTTCGTTATGATAAGAGTCATAATGCCATATATTCTGTATGGATTATTCCCTTAACCCACACGGAATAAGCTATTATTTAATGAGAATCATTTACAACCATCCACCAAATCGATGAATATAAAACCGCTTCATCATTTGAGCAATGATACAGTAGCTTATTAATGTCCCAATTAACCATGGAAAATATTCCCACGGTAGTGGTTGCAACCCAATTAGGGTGCCAAATGCGGAGAATGGAATGTAAACACCCAGTCCCATTATTATCAGTGTCGTTAATAAAACCGGAAGTGCAGCCGTACTTTGCACAAAAGGAATTTTTTGTGTGCGCAACATATGTACAACCAAGGTCTGTGATAGCAATCCTTCCACAAACCACCCCGATTGAAATAATGCTTGATGTTCTAGACTGTTAGCAGCAAATACATACCACATCACAGCATAAGTCGTGATGTCAAAGATAGATGACGTAGGACCAATCCAGAGCATAAAACGTCCTATATTCTTTGCATCCCATTTACGGGGTTTTTTCAGAAACTCCTTATCCATTTTGTCCCACGGCAAAGACAGTTGAGAAATATCGTACATTAGGTTTTGTACAAGCAAATGAATGGCTAACATCGGTAAAAATGGAATAAATGCACTGGCAACTAATACAGAAAATACATTTCCAAAATTTGAACTGGCCGTCATATTTAAATACTTGATGATATTCCCAAACGTTTCCCTTCCCTTAATTACTCCCTCTTCTAAGACCATCAAATTCTTCTCAAGCAGGATGATATCGGCGGATTCTTTTGCGATATCCGTCCCTGTATCAACTGAAATTCCAACATCAGCATCCCGTAATGCTGGTGCATCATTTATTCCATCACCAAGAAAACCAACAGTATGGCCATTATTTTGCAATGATTTTAAAATACGTGATTTTTGCAGTGGGGTTAACTTACAAAAGACCGATCTTAATTCCACTTCTTTTGAAAGGTTTTCATCACTCATTAGTTCAATATCAGGGCCAAGAAGAATATTTCCAGAATCTAAATCCACATCTCGGCAAATTTTAGCCGTAACAACAGGATTATCTCCGGTAAGTACCTTAATCGAAACACCATTTTCCCTTAATGCCGCAATTGCCATTGCAGCACTTTCTTTTGGTGGATCTAAAAATGTTAATAAACCCTGTAGTACCATCTCCTTTTCATCTGCAACAGAAAGTGGGTGTTTCACTTCATCGTGACTTAACTCCCGAGTCGCTAAGATTAACACTCTGAAACCTTGTTCGTTATAACTGCTAACTAATTCCATGACATTGTTGCGGCCTTCTTCAGTGAGAGAAATAATTTTCTCTTTTATCCTTATATAGGAGCAAACTGATAGCATTTCCTCTGCGGCTCCTTTGCAAACTAATTGATAGTTATCAGACAAATTCTGTATAGAAATTGACAGTCTGCGTCTAACAAAATCAAAAGGTAATTCATCAATTTTTCTGTAGCCGCGGAGGAAATCGAGCGCTGAATTACTGCGTCCATACCTGACAATGGCTTGATCCATGACATTTTTGGTGCCACTTTGATGAAAACTGTTTAACCAAGCCCAGTGGAGTACAGAAGCATCTTCTTTGCCTTCTGTATCTAAATAGTGCTGGAGAATAATTTTATCTTGCGTTAGCGTTCCTGTCTTGTCCGTACATAATATATCCATTGCACCAAAGTTCTGAATTGCATTGAGCCGTTTGACAATGACCTTTTTCTTTGACATAGCAATAGCCCCTTTTGCCAAATTAGAACTGACAATCATGGGCAGCATTTCAGGTGTTAAACCAACAGCAACAGCCAGGGCAAACAACGCCGCATCAAGCCACTCTCCTTTTGTTAACCCATTGATTAAAAATACAATTGGTATCATGACCAACATAAAACGGATTAATAGCCAACTGACACTATTAACACCGTGATCAAATGCGGTTTGTGCTCGTGTTCCTACGATAGATTTTGCCAGTGAACCAAAGTAAGTGTGCTTTCCTGTCGCTACCACCACCGCTGTCGCAGTACCACTGGTCACATTGGTTCCCATTAAGCAGACATTAGAAAATTCAAGTAGCTCTGTTTCAGATACATTATCAAAACAAGCTGTCTTGGCACTCACATGGGCCATCGCGTCATATTTTTCAACAGGGATAGCTTCTCCTGTTAAAATGGCCTGGCTGATAAATAAATCTCTGGATTCGGTTAAGTACAGATCTGCTGGGATCATGTCACCAGCAGATAAATAAACAATATCGCCTGGAACCAGGTGCTTGATTGGAACTTCTTTTTTCTGTGATTTAGTATTCTCAGAAGGGCGTCTCAAAACGGTGGCTGTTGTATTCACCATTGATTTCAAGGCTTCCGACGCCTTATTTGTTCGATATTCCTGCCAGAACCGGAGTAATCCGCTTAATGTAACCATTATTAGAATAATAATGGCCCCCGTAAGCTCTGTTTCTTCTCCGTTGAGTAATGGCAACAAATATTCAGTACAAAAACTGATAGTCGCTAACAATAGCAATACATAAATAAACGGATTGTGGAAAGCGGCAATAAGTTGCATTAGAGCATGAGGTGTTTTTTCATGCGCAACTTCATTAATACCATACTGCCCTAAACGTTCTATGGCATCATCATCAGTTAAACCCAATGTACTGCCGTTGAGATCAGTAAGAATACGTTCAAAGCTTTGATTAGCTCGTTTCGCAACGATAAATTCTTTTTCCTTGAAAAAATTGGCTGATTTCTTGGTGTATTTCTCAGTCATAGCGCTTTCTCTATATTCAATTTGCAATAGCTATCATCCCTTTCCGCAAGGGATAAATTTCTATATAAAGCTTTTATGCGTTGCCTATCTGAGAAATAAAATTGCTTACTCCATAGGCAACATCTCATTTCGTGTCGGGGGAGGGGCATCGTCCATATGGACTCCTTATTGCTATATACCAATCTAACTTCAAGATGCGTGTGATTTCTCCCCGCTTCGCAGGGAGAAATCGCGTTTCATAGCGTGTTGTAAATTACAACTTGAAGTTTAATGTGTATAAAATTATGGAATTAAAAATAAGAAAATATTCTAAGCGGGTAGTTCAGCCGCAATTTTCCAATTAACGGAAGTGACACTTTTCTCCAAACTTACTCGACAAACAATCGATTCGATTTCTTTTTGCTCCGCAGGCGTTGCTAATATTTCCGCACAAACCTCAAGTCTGCCAGGCTGAATAGCATCTGCACTGCTCAATGACTGCAACCTGACACCTAATCCATTGAGTGCTTGTAAAATCAAAGTTCTGACCATAATTTCATCATTTATGTCACAAGTAATATGGATCTTATAACGCTGTTCTAAATCTAAGGCTTGCTGGTGAGGCTGAGTGTTAATTCGTTGTGCGATCTCTCGCAATAAAATGTTCGCACAGAGAATAATCGCTGTAGCAATCCCTGCTGCCCAGTATTGCCCCATACCACATAACTCCCCTATTCCCGCTGAACACCATAATGTCGCTGCGGTATTTAAACCGCGAATGCTCATTCCCTGACGCATGATTACGCCAGCGCCAAGAAAACCAACGCCAGAGATAATTTGTGCAGCAATACGATCAGGATTTCCCTCAGAAGCGCTCATTGCAGTAATCATGAAAAGTGCAGCACCTGTTGATACCAACGCATTGGTTCTTAATCCCGCCATACGTTGGCGCCACTGGCGTTCAGCGCCAATCAAAGCCCCAAAACACAGCGCAGATAGTAAGTGCATTGCAATAGATGTTAACAACATGGCATTCTCCATAACATCAAATGGATAAAGATACTCTTAGTCCTTCAAGTTATTGCTTGTGAACTTGATTGATTAGTACCTGTTAGGCGCAGAAAATCATGTACATAGAGGCTGGCTCATTTAATTTTATTTGCTGAGCTTTTTATTGATTGCGTTTTTTAATTCGTTATAAAACTAATACGCAAAAAATAGCCTGAAGAGATCATCTCTTCATCGTACATAGGATATTTTCTGACAACGAGTCTTTAATCGATTAATGCGTATGTTCCCGGAGGGAATAAGGAGTGAATATATGACCACATCATGCATACCCCGATATACCTTTAGTTGATACCTGACTCAGAATTCCAACTCAGTAGATCCTTAGTATCAGATAATTTTTCTTCAGGTGGGTACAACTCATGAAGTTAAAGTAGCACCGCCCACCATTCCAGGTAAGCAGCAAATCGAAAGGATATGAACAGCTTACCAGATTATTTTTTTATTTAACCAAAAACTTCGACTGTCCAATTAATCGTTCTCCAATAGAATTTGCGGGGGAGTATAAACAGTTAAAATTAACAAGTAAAGGCCTTAAACAAGCAGATTGTTCTACAAAACAGAAATGACTTTCCATTTTCTTCACTGACTTTCTCTATGTTATTTTTTATCAACCCAATAAATAACCTGCGGAAATTTTAGAATCGAACATCTAAAATGAGACTGGTGAAATAAATTTTATGATGCAGAAAACACGGTGCAGGAAAACAAAAAGCCCGCCGCGGCATTTCCGCTGGCGAGCTTAAATAAGGCATAAGGCAGAAGTTAGATAGCAGTCACGTTTGCTGCTGCTGGGCCTTTGGCACCATTTTCAATGGTGAATTCTACGTTCTGGCCTTCTGTTAAGGTTTTGAAACCATTACCTTGAATGGCAGAGAAATGTACGAATACGTCTTTGCTACCATCAGCTGGAGTGATGAAACCAAAGCCTTTAGATTCGTTGAACCACTTCACTTGACCTTTCATTTTGTCAGACATTTGACTTTCCTATATATCAAAAAAAACTCGCCACCTCGGGCATGTGTTGGCCAGTATCAGCTATTACTTATGGAGGCACTAAGAAGGAAACGGTCAACAAAGGCTACCAGAGGGATAGCACTTACACATAACTCATTAACTCAATATGTCGTACATAAAGTAGGTCTGTTAATCAGGCCAAACGCATTAACGCATGACCGCACACGAATATCAACCTTTTTATGTATTATCGTTTTAAAAAAAACTCAGACGCTCAATATTAGAACAGAATAACATAATAAACAGGTTTTTTTATAATTTTATTTGATTTATTCAACTTTTTCTTAGCGAGAAAAATGCAAGATATTGTTTGCCAACAATAACAATTTGCCAAATAAATTAAAGCAATTGCTATACAGATATAGGTTCAGGACATGCTAACCTTGAAAATGCCATAACTTTCAATTCGATCACGATTTTTACAGCATTTTTTACGACACAATTTCTACAAATGAGTGGGTTAGTATTATGAAAATCATAAAACAGATATTGATTCAAGATATTGAGCGGATCAATCTTAAAGAGCATCGTGATGGTAAAGTACATTTCAACAGCATTTTTATTCGCCATCATCCCTATTTGTGTCTGGCGATGATCATTGCCTATGCTTTTCTTGCTATGCTCATGTGGTACGCCCCCTATTTTGGCACCTGGTCTCTTTTTGCATTCACTCTCGCCTTTATTGCTATGGCAGGCATTCTGCTATTTGATATCAAGCCCGTCTATCATTTCGAAGACATTGACGTACTTGATTTACGGGTATGCTATAACGGTGAATGGTTTGTCAACGAACAAGTTTCTGAAAAAGCACTCAATAAGATACTTACTCATCCCCAAGTGCCGAATACAATCAAAGATGACATCAAGCATATCATGCGGAAGAAACAGAGGGTGTGTTTTTATGATGTGTTTATGCTCGCTTGTTCGGAACAATCACCCTATGCTCAATCTATTAACATGGTTAATAAAAGCGCATAAAGGTAATAGATTCAATAAAATAGTACAATGATAAACCAAGAAGCTTATGTAATGAGCAAACAGTAAGAAAAAAGAATTTTTGCGTTGACACTATTCCAGTTCATCGCTAATATTCGCCCCGTTCTCAGGAACAACCCGATTCCTCCATAGTTCAGTCGGTAGAACGGCGGACTGTTAATCCGTATGTCGCTGGTTCGAGTCCAGCTGGAGGAGCCAAATTCAAATATCTCGCTGCAGTAAGTTAGCGTGATATTAAGGTTGAGAAAGGTAACTTAGCCTAAGCCTTTTTAAGCGGCTTCCCAATCGGGAAGCCGTTTTTTTCATTCTGATTTTTTCCCCATTATTAAGATCAACGTGCTTTGTACTTGTTGCCAGTATCTATTAAAAGTCAATCCTGCACATATCTACTTTGTAACATCTGGTATGTTCTACTGATACCAATCTAACTTCAAATCACGTTTCATACAGTGTTGTAAATTACAACTTGAAGTTTAATGCGTATAGAATTCGACAAAAACAGAGATAAAAACAACGAATATAAAATAAGTTGAGTTTTTCCAGGAAAAACAATAAACATGATAAAATCAATAAAAACTCAAATTATTAGCTATTTTCTAAGCAAAAAATAGCCCAAAAAAGCCATTCCGGTGAAAAATAAATCAATTGGTTTTATTTTTAATTTTTTTACTTTACAACATAAAACCATTCACTGTATTATCCGCTCCGTTCTCAGGAACAACCCGATTCCTCCATAGTTCAGTCGGTAGAACGGCGGACTGTTAATCCGTATGTCGCTGGTTCGAGTCCAGCTGGAGGAGCCAGATTTTTAGAAATCCCGATTAGCTTTGCTAGTCGGGATTTTTGCTTTTGGATACCATCCCCTGTTATCTCCATCTCTTTATTTCCCCTTTATTCTCTATTTCAAATAGCTTTGCCGACATGATTACCTATGCTGAAAACATAAAAAGATCAAAAACAACTCAATAAGCGCATATTGCATGCAATCAAACACTTATTGTTATTTTCTGCTTTGACAAACATAAAAAATGCCGTTATTATTCGAACCACTTAAACGGAGTTCCTCCATAGTTCAGTCGGTAGAACGGCGGACTGTTAATCCGTATGTCACTGGTTCGAGTCCAGTTGGAGGAGCCAAATATTTTGAAGAACCTGATTAGTTTATCTAATCAGGTTCTTTGCTTTCTGGGTTCCTGTTTTTTTATCCTTCCTCTTTTTAGTACCTCCATTTTTTAGGGAACGTTCTTATTGTTTTCCTCTTCGGTTACTTACTCCTATGTTCCACTATTGCCTCCTTATTTACCGTAAATTAGCCAGTTTTAGTCAAAAAACACACATAACGTACAGATTCTCAGCAATCAAACAGTTATTACTATTTTCTGCTTTGACAAACGCCAAAAATGCCATTAATATTCGTCCCGTCTTGAAGGAGTTCCTCCATAGTTCAGTCGGTAGAACGGCGGACTGTTAATCCGTATGTCGCTGGTTCGAGTCCAGCTGGAGGAGCCAAATTCAATTCACCCTCGTGTTGTTACTTCTATTTTTTCCTTTTTTGATATGATAATTTCCTCTACGTACCCTCATACCAGATAAGCTTAAAATTCTAATTTTTCAAAATATAGAGAATATTATCATTCAATAATAGCTATTTAGCTATTTTCACTTTATCATTCTCCTCCGGCTTAAGGATTGCTGAATCAGCATCCATCATTTTTCACTTATATTCTGGAGCCGGTTCCATGACCACTGAATCATATACAATTAAAATTCGCCGCCCTGACGACTGGCATGTCCATTTTCGTGATGGTGATATGTTAAAAACCATTGTCCCTCATACCAGCCGTTTTTTTGGCCGAGCTATTGTCATGCCCAACCTCGTCCCTCCAGTGACAGATGTTGCCAGCGCCAAAGCCTATAAAGAGAGGATAATTGCAGCGACACCGTCAGATCATCATTTTCAACCTCTTATGACTTGTTATCTGACAGATTCAACAACCAGTAATCAAATTGAGATTGGCCATAAAGAAGGCATCTTTACCGCTTGCAAACTTTACCCCGCCAATGCAACAACAAATTCCAGCCACGGTGTTTCCGATATCAAAAAGATCTATCCATTATTGGAAACCATGGAAAAAATAGGTATGCCATTGCTGATCCACGGGGAAGTTACCGCTTCTCATATTGATATATTTGATCGTGAAGCGCGCTTTATCGAACAGGTAATGGAACCATTGCGCCAGCAATTTCCTGAATTAAAAATTGTTTTCGAACATATTACAACCAAAGAAGCCGCAGAATATGTCCTAGAAGGCAACGATAAATTAGGCGCGACGTTGACACCACAGCACTTAATGTTCAATCGCAACCATATGTTGGTTGGTGGTATTCGTCCCCATCTTTACTGCTTGCCTGTACTAAAACGCAATATTCACCAAGAAGCCCTCCGAGCAGCAGTTGCCAGTGGTTGTAACCGCTTTTTCTTAGGTACAGATTCTGCTCCTCATGTACTGCACCGCAAAGAATCTTCTTGTGGCTGTGCGGGCGTTTTCAATTCCCCAACCGCCCTGGCGGCCTATGCGACGGTTTTTGAAGAAATGGGGGCAATAGAATATTTCGAGTCCTTCTGCTCCTTGAACGGCCCTGCATTTTACGGTTTGCCAGTTAATGATGGCTTTATCGAACTCACTCGCAAACCAACTGCCGTTGTTGAATACATCGAGTGTGGTGACGAAAAGTTAATTCCATTCCTTGCAGGAGAAGATGCAGGATGGGATGTCAGGGTATGTGAGTAACTTTAGCATGTGCCTTCGTGCGGAAATTGTTCTATATTTCCGCACAATCCCGACCTGATAAGAAGCAGAAATAACCCATAATGGTTTTTCTCCATTCTGATGCAAAAAATCCTGCTTTTTTCACTTCTTAGATTGCCAAAAAGGTTTATACTGCTAATGGCTTGTCTTAGACGAGACCTTCTGCTCTTAGTCAATTATATTAATAATGATTCTGTAGTCTGATTAGGAGGTTATATGGGAAAAGAAAATGAAATAATTCAAACACATCCTGTTGTAGGCTGGGATATCAGCGTTGTCGATGCCTATGACGCCATGATGATACGCCTTCATTACTCATCCACCCAAGATCATACAACAGAAAATGTCAGTGTTGACAAAACGTTATGGTTAACAACAGGCGTAGCCAAACAGCTTATCCTCATTTTACAAGCCGGGATTGAAAAAATAGAATCCTCAGAATACAGCCAACTTGATCATATTAAACATTAACAATACCCCTTTCAACACATTCGGACACTCAATATATTGAGTGTCCCAAATGAACAACCGAACACATATCAACCAATAAAATTATCCATATGGTTTATTATCTTTCATAATATTGTATTATACGTCCGTTTTCACCTGCCTAATTCTTAGCTATTAAGCTGATTATTTAAATATAACCATAGCAGAACAAGGATGTTCAAGTAATGAAACTATTAATCATTGATGAGTGCTATTATACACGCCAGGGAACTATTGAATCCTTAAAAGAAAATACAGATATCCTCTCTTTAGGAGCGACATCAATACGTGATGCCATAAATATTTTGCCTGTCTTCTCTCCAGATATTATTTTGGCGAATTTGACTAGTTATGGTTACTACAGTGAATACTGTGAACAACTGGCGTTATTAGTTTCTTCAGTTTATGGCGCTCGTAACTATATTTATGTAGACAAAACATATCCCATCAAGGAAACGCCTATCCAATTGACAAATAAGGATTTTATATTAAAAAAGAAAGATCTAACGATATTACTTAAACGCCTAAAAGAAATGGCATCATATGATATTCAATGTTATTTTTCTAATTTTAGTGCGCCTGGTTCTATTTTCAGTCATCAGGAAAATCGTATCATCTATTATTGGATGTTAGAAATGGATACCCATAAGATTGCCAAAACACTAAAAATTAGCAATAGTACGGTTTATTCACATAAGAGACATATTATCGAAAAAATAGGGGTATCTAACAAAATAGAGCTATTTTTTATTTACAATATCTTTAAATATTTTTGTTAAGTCTTTCGAATAATCTATTTTAGTATAAAACTATAATTTGAAAAATGGAAACGACTATACCAATCTAACTTCAAGATGGATGTGATTTCTCCCCGTTTTGCGGGGGAGAAATCGCGTTTCATATAGTTATAAATTGCAACTTGAAGTTTAATGCGTATATGACTCAAAGCATGACTATTTAATAGATTGCAGTGATGTCATATTCAAACCATCACTCAATCGATAGCGGGACTTATTAAAAATCTTAGCTCCATTCTCTCTTCCTGCACGACGGGCGCGCTGTTCTTCTTCTGGCAGTTGCATCTCTTCACGGCAAGCATCGCTGCAACAGCCTTCGAAACGTACTGCACAAGATGGACACTGGATAAATAACAAATGGCAACCATCGTTCTTACAGTTAGTATGGCTATCACACGTCGCTCCGCATTGATGACAGTGAGCAATAACATCTTCAGTGATACGCTCACCCATACGCTCATCAAAAACAAAGTTCTTGCCAACAAAACGAACTGGCAATTCTTGTTCTTTCGCTTTACGGGCATACTCAATAATACCACCTTCTACGTGGTAAACTTTGTTAAAGCCGTTATGCAACATATAAGCACTTGCTTTTTCGCAACGAATTCCGCCAGTACAGTACATAACAATACTTTTATCTTTATTGTCCTTCAGCATTTCTACAGCCATTGGCAGCTGTTCACGAAACGTATCTGATGGAACCTCAATTGCATTTTCGAAATGCCCAACTTCGTATTCGTAGTGGTTACGCATATCGACAAAGACAGTGTCAGGATCATCCAACATTTGGTTAACCTGCTCCGCTTTCAGGTATTCACCTGTTTTAGATGGATCAAAAGTTTCATCTTCAATACCATCTGCAACAATGCGCTCACGCACTTTCATCCGCAGTACCCAGAATGATTTACCATCATCTTCTAACGCAATGTTAAGGCGCAGATTACATAATGCCGGATCTGTCTCATTCAATAATGCTTTCAACGCATCGACATTTTTGGAAGGCACACTAATTTGTGCATTGATACCTTCTTTGGCGATATAAACTCGCCCAAAGACAGATAACTCAGTGAACTTTTGATACAGGCTATCGCGAAAATCCTGTGGTGCGGAAATGGTGAAATATTTATAAAAAGAGATGGTAGTGCGCGGCTCAATTTCAGCCAACATGCGTTCTTTCAACTCTTTGTTAGAAATACGGTTATGTAACACTGGCATGGTGTACTTTCCTGAATTTCGATTAAAAAATAAAAACTTCAATGGTCGTTCCATTGGTGGCTGGATATCATAACGAAAATGGCCGTTAGCGGATAGTGATTTATGCTTTTCCATCACGCCAATACCGTGGGATGGCGACTACGAGGGCAGAGACCGCAAAACCTTGCCAGACAGTGAATCTGGCAAATAAGTTACCCTCAGATTCACGATTTAGTGCCACAAGATTTCGATATTTCACTAAAAAGTGTCACAATACACCAATACGATTTTTAAAGTCTATCTTGGGCCTCTATAACTCAGACAGATTGAAACCGATTCAAGATAACAAATAACACACAGAAAACACATGATACAAGCACCTCCTTTTTGTCGTTCGCTTTTACATCCCCGCTACTGGCTGACCTGGCTAGGTATTGGCATACTTTATTTACTGGTTTTACTACCTTATCCAGCGATTTATTGGATGGGAACCCGACTTGGGCGACTTTCACTACGTTTCTTAAAAAAACGAGCCAAAGTTGCAGAGCGCAATTTGGCACTTTGTTTCCCTGATATGCCAGCAGAGAAACGGCAGGAATGGCTAGTCAGAAATTTCGAATCTGTTGGCATGGGCCTGTTTGAGACAGGAATGGCCTGGTTTTGGCCTGACTGGCGCGTCAAGCGTTGGTTTAAAGTTACTGGACGAGAGCATATCCAACAAGTGCAATCCACAAGCCAGGGGATTATTGTCATTGGTATCCATTTTTTAACGCTGGAATTGGGAGCGCGTATTTTTGGTATGCTAAACCCTGGTATTGGTGTTTATCGTCCCAATGACAACCCTGTCATGGA
Source organism: Xenorhabdus griffiniae (assembly GCF_015163655.1). Lineage (GTDB taxonomy): Bacteria > Pseudomonadota > Gammaproteobacteria > Enterobacterales > Enterobacteriaceae > Xenorhabdus > Xenorhabdus griffiniae. Next base: position 12,134 of record NZ_JADEUF010000105.1, read on the forward strand.
TTGGCTACAAACTTGGGGGAGACTTCGCTCCAATAAATACATGCTGGACAGAAAAGATGTTAAAGGCATGATCCGGTGCCTAAAAAATGGTGAAATTGTCTGGTACGCCCCTGATCACGATTATGGCCCACGTAACAGTGTATTTGCCCCATTATTCGCTGTGGAACACGCTGCAACTACGACCGGAACCTCAATTCTCGTCCGTTTGGCCAAACCTGCGCTGATCCCTTTTACGCCGCGAAGGTTACCCAATGGAAAGGGTTATGAGTTAATTATTCAGCCTGCGGTAGAAAATTTTCCGCTGCAAGATGAAACAGAAGCAGCAACATTCATGAATAAGGTGATCGAAAAGGAAATTATGCAGGCACCCGATCAATATATGTGGTTGCATCGCCGTTTCAAAACTCGCCCTAAAGGTATGCCATCTTTGTATGGTGACAACGATAATATTCACTGATAAACACCATCTGGCTGTTATTTCCTAAGTAACAGCCAATATCTTCCCCGGATTTAAGTCAGGAATATTTAGTGGTATTTTATCCAGAAACCACATTAGTTACATAATATTATGATAATCATTAGATATTTCATTCCATGGAAAGTACATCTTGAATAATTACAAATTATTACCAGCTTTAGTATCAATATTGCAAACACTTAACCTAACTGAGTCTTCAAAAAAATTAGGTGTTACACAATCGGCAATGAGCAAAATATTACATCAGCTGCGTGAAGATTTTCATGACAAAATTATTGTGAGAGAAGCAAATCAATTTATTCTCACCTCAAAAGGCGAAAAACTGAAAGAAAAACTTCCAGCATTGATGCAGCAATTAGATAACCTCTATGCACCAGAAATAATGGAACCAAACCTTTGTAAGAGAAAATTTACCTTAGCATCCAGTGATTATGTCGCCCAAGCCATCTTACCATCTATAATTTCTAACATTGAAGTTGATGCGCCTAACATGAGCATTGAATATAAATTGTGGCACAAAGACAAGTTAAATAAGTTTGCTGAGCAACATATTGATTTAGTCGCAACCATTGCCGATATGATACCTGATAACTTATACGGTAAAATGATGGCAGAAGATCAACTTGTCGTTGCATTTAGAAATACACATTCCAAAGCTAATAACGATATAACTATTAACGACTATATAGAAGGCCGACATATTCTGATTAGTGGTGGGGGAGATAAAGACAGTTCCGTCGATCACACGTTGGCACAGATGAACCTAAGTCGCCAGATTTACGCTAAAGTTCCCTTTTTTCAAGCGGCCATTGAATTATTGTTAAAAACAGACACCATGCTGACCATACCACTGCATATTGCTGCTGATTTTGCTCAACACTATGATTTACAAATAAGACGCTTACCTATTGATATTAAAACACAACAATACTACTTGCTATGGCATGCAAAACATCACCAAGATCCAGAGCATAGATGGTTTAGGGATATCTGTTTTCCTCTGATCAAAACCCATCTCGAAAGAACTATCGAACATGGTATGAAATTAATTCATACCTGCAAGTAGATTTTTCGTCTTTTATAGATGACTTTGTTACAGTAATATAATCAACACTTTTTCATATATACGCATTAAACTTCAAATTGCCATTTACAACACGCTATGAAACCTGATTTCTTCCCGCTTCGCAGGGAGAAATCACACGCATTTCGAAGTTAGATTGGTATAGATGATAACATCAATTATATTTAATTTTATAATGGTAATAAATATGATTTCTATAGAAACACTTATTACGTTTATCAGTATTTCAACCCTTCTATGCTTCTTGCCAGGTCCTGATAACCTTTTAGTTTTAAGTCAGTCTGCAATAAATGGATGCAAACATGGAATATTAATTACCATTGGTTTATGTATTGGATTGATAATACATACCTCTTTAGTTTCATTGGGCATTGCAGCAATAATACAATCTAATACACTGGCCTTTGAAATTATCAGGCTATTTGGTGTGTTTTATTTAACCTATCTGGCTTGGGGAGCCTTCAAGGCAAAGCCTATTCACCTCAAAAACAACACCAAAAGTTTTAATGACACAAAAAAACTCATTAAGAAAGGTTTGTTTATGAATCTATCAAATCCAAAAGTAATTATTTTCTTTTTGGCTTTTCTGCCTCAGTTTACTACTGACAATACAATCGCTATTCCAGTATCGATTCAATTATTATATCTAGGTTTAATATTTGTTGTAATTGCTTTTATTGTATTTACTTTCATATCCTATTTGTCCGGATTTCTAACTGAACAACCACCGACTAAAGTCGGTGGGTTAGTGATTAACGGACTGAAAGTCCGGATACGCGTCGGCTAAACGACGCGTCAATCGTCCATTCTGAAATTATCATCCGG
>NZ_JADEUF010000106.1 GCF_015163655.1 Xenorhabdus griffiniae
TGTTAATATTGAGAATAAGAATATTTTATAGGTGATTATAACAATATGAAATTTATATCATTCAATATTAATGGGTTAAGAGCACGTCATCATCAACTCACTGCCATTGTTGAACAACACCAACCTGATGTCATCGGATTACAAGAAATCAAAGTCCATGATGAAATGTTTCCTCTGGAAGAAGTCAGTAAGTTGGGTTATCACATCTTTTATCATGGTCAAAAATCGCACTATGGTGTCGCCCTGTTGACTCGCCAACAACCCGTAGATATCCGTAAAGGTTTTCCTACTGATGGCGATGATGCACAACGCCGCATTATTATGGCCGATATCGAAACTCCTCTTGGTTTACTCACGGTAATTAATGGCTATTTTCCGCAAGGGGAGAGCCGTGACCATCCGATTAAATTCCCTGCAAAAGAAAAGTTTTATCAAGATCTACTGTCTTACCTGGAAACTCACCATTCTCCAGAGTCACACATTCTGATTATGGGAGATATGAATATCAGTCCAACAGATCTCGATATTGGTATCGGAGAAAACAACCAGAAACGCTGGTTGAAAACGGGGAAATGTTCTTTCTTGCCAGAAGAGCGTGAATGGATGGAACGCTTAAAAAATTGGGGATTCATCGATACATTCCGTGCACTAAATCCCAAAGTCAATGACCAGTTTTCTTGGTTCGACTATCGTTCAAAAGGTTTTGATGATAATCGTGGGCTGCGCATTGATTTGCTGCTTGCCAGCCATCCGTTAGCAGAAAAATGTCTCTCTTCTGGTATCGATTATGCTATCCGCAGCATGGAAAAACCATCCGATCATGCCCCTGTTTGGACTGAGTTTAAGATATAAACAGCAATCATGAAACACAGCACCCCCAACTATGGTGCTGTGTCATCATTTCAGATTATCCCTGATTGGCTTGAGCTTTCTTTGTCCTGCTCTTACTGGATTTTGCCTGCTTTCCTTTCCCTTTTTTAACACCAGCGGGAACAGGGGGCAAATCCCTGAAAGCCATCAAATTACGATGCTGTTTTGCCTGCCAAATCAACTGCTGCAATGTTTCCTGAAGGGGGAACATAAAATCTTGATAACGGAATTGCTTTTCGCTGATTTGCGTCAACCGAGATTCCCAATGTGCAGTCATATCTGGCAATACCGCCATGTCCGGCAATACGTGAATTAACGCCCTGCCAGCCGGAGTCGCGTGAATATAGCGCCCTTTTTTGTACAGAAAGTCCCGTTTGAATAGCAGCTCAATGATCCCTGCTCGGGTCGCTTCCGTACCCAAGCCATCAGTGGCACGAAGCACTTTTTTTAGAGCTTTATCCTGCACAAATCGAGCTATACCAGTCATTGCAGACAATAGTGTCGCATCAGTGAAAGGCCGCGGAGGTTGTGTTTGTCTTTCCACCACTTCGCCTTTCTCACACAATAACTCATCTCCTTTAGCAACAACAGGTAATGGCGTGCCTTCATTCTCTTCATCCCGTTCCTTGTTGCCAAGCAGAGTCCGCCAACCCGCTTCTGCCAGAAAACGTGCCTTGGCGATAAATTTCCCACCAGCAATATCAAGTTCAATCGTACATTTCCGAAATACCGCATCAGGAAAAAACTGCATCAGGTATTGTCGCGCAATCAAGCTATAAATATGGCTTTCATTTTCGGTTAAATTGACCTGGCTACTGCGTGCAGTAGGAATGATGGCATGGTGAGCATCAACCTTCTTATCATCCCAACAGCGGTTCTTTTGCCCTATATCTAAAGCATCCTGCGGAAGCAAATGGGTAGCATGAGTCGAAATGGCATTCAGGACCGCATGACGCCCGACAAAATGTTCTTCCGGCAGGTAACGACAATCAGAACGCGGATAAGTGATCAATTTATGGGTTTCATAAAGCCGCTGACAAATGTCAAGGACATCCTGAGCGCTCAAACCAAAACGCTTGGCCGCTTCAATCTGTAAAGATGAAAGGGAAAAAGGCAATGGAGCCGTTTCTGATTCACGCTTATCCTGATAGGAAGTGACATAGGCAGGTTGTCCGGTAATACGTGCAACGACATGTTCAGCTAACGGCCGATGGATAATTCTCCCTTCTTCATCCTGAAAATCAATGCAAGATTCACTGGGTTGCCATAAAGCGGTAAATCGCTCTTCATTAGGGGTAACAATATGTGCTTTAACTTCAAAAAAGTCTTTTGGCACGAAATTTTCTATCTCTTCATCACGGCGCACAACCAAACCTAAAACAGGGGTTTGGACTCGTCCAACCGATAATACCCCCTGATAACCGGCATTTTTGCCTAATAAGGTGTAAGCGCGGGTCATATTGATGCCATAAAGCCAGTCTGCCCTGGCTCTGGCGAGCGCAGAAACACATAAGGGGATAAACTCCCGATTGCTCCTTAGCCGTTCAATCGCTTTCGCGACTGCCTGGGGATTGAGATCATTGATTAAGCATCGCTGGACATTGTGTTTTTTATCCATATCCAGAGCTAAAAAATCCAGCACTTCATCCACCAACAATTGCCCTTCACGATCAGGGTCACCTGCATGAACTATCTCGTTCGCTCTTTCCAACAGGGATTTAATTGTGTTGAGCTGTTTGGCCACGGCTGCCCGTGGCTTTAACTGCCATTTTTCAGGAATGATCGGTAAATCCGCCAATACCCAACGAGCATAACGGCTATCGTAAGCATCGGGTTCGGCCTGTTCCAATAGATGACCAACACACCAAGTCACAAACTGGTTATTACCACATTCGATAAACCCATCCCCACGTCGATGGGGCTTCGGTAAAACATCTGCGATAGCTCTCGCGAGGCTAGGTTTTTCTGCAATAAAAAGACGCATGTAATTATTCAAGAACTTCAATTAGTGCCCTGCCTGAGCTTGGCTCAGTCAGTTCACCAATGGCAAAAAAATCAATGTCGTGGCTTCGTGCAACGGCTTTCGCCTCTTCCACAGCATCCGGCAAAATCGCCAGCAATAAACCACCCGAAGTTTGTGGGTCACACAAGAGATGACGTTGATGGGGAGTCATCTTTCCAACCAAGTGCCCATAACTGTCAAAGTTGCGTCCCGTGCCTCCGGGTACACAACCTTTTTCGATATAAAAATCAACATCCGGCAATCTCGGAATTTGTGCAAATTTGACCTTCGCCTGAACGCCAGAACCTGTGCAAATTTCACTCAAATGCCCTAACAGACCAAAACCTGTTACATCCGTCATAGCGGTAACACCCTCAATTCCTGCAAAATCTGTCCCCGCTTTATTCAACTGGCACATGGTTTCTTTCGCAATACCTTGGTGTTTAAGTTGGAGCAACCCTTTCTTTTCCGCCGTAGTCAATACGCCAACGCCCAAAGGTTTAGTCAGAAACAGGAGACTACCTGCTTTTGCCTGATTATTACGCTTTACACGTTCAATATTGATAATGCCTGTCACTGCCAAGCCGAATATAGGCTCAGGGGCATCAATAGAATGCCCGCCAGCCAGGGAAATGCCTGCTTCCTGACAAACAGCCCGACCTCCCTCAATGACATTTTGCGCGATTTCCGGTGCCAGCTTATTAATTGGCCAACCCAAAATCGCAATCGCCATAATTGGTTTCCCTCCCATCGCGTAAATATCGCTAATGGCATTAGTCGCCGCAATACGGCCAAAATCAAACGGATCATCAACAATAGGCATAAAGAAATCCGTAGTGCTAATGATGCCTGTACCATTACCAATATCATACACAGCAGCATCATCACGGGTTTCATTGCCTACCAAAAGATTAGGATCGAAAAACTTTGCCTGTTCACTGTGCAAAATAGTTTCCAGCACTTTAGGCGAAATTTTGCAACCACATCCAGCACCATGGCTGTATTGAGTCAGACGGATTTCTGTTGACATTAGTCGCTCCAGTTAAGATGTCACTGACAAATTAGAAGTAACTGACAAAATTCGTCAAATCTGGCGTTGCAACTTTTGTAGGTGCCCTCAGTTCTGGGGTTCCTAAGTACAAGAATCCCACAATCTTGTCATTTTCCTCACATCCCAAACCGGCCTTAACAATGGGATCTTCTGTCCATGAGCCTGAACGCCATATGCCGCCAAAACCTTGGGTGATTGCAGCCATTTGCATCGCGTGAACGGCGCACCCCGCAGCAACCACTTGTTCCCATGCCGGAACTTTTGCATGTTCAACGACCTTAGCGATAACGGTAATAATCATAGGTGCTCGGTAAGGGGCATTTTTTGCTTTCTCCTCAACATCCTTGCCCAGCCCGCCTTCAATTGCTGCTTTTTCAAGAAGATGACTGAATTTATTTATACCTTCCCCTTCCATCACAATAAAATGCCAAGGACGTAAAGCCCCGTGGTCAGGCGCTCTCATTCCTGCTGCTAAAATATGCTGCAATTCATTACCTTTTGGGGCGGGGGTTGTTAAACGTGAAACTGAACGACGATTTAACAAAAGTTCCAAGGCATTCATTATTTTCTCCTAAATAAGATAATCTGTTTGAACTCACATTCTCTGTTTATTCGTTAATGAATGAAAGCATATAAACTGTTTTTTCAATCAATAACATGATTTCCAGCTGACATTTCCCAACGAGCTGATTAGGATAATCCCATTTAGATACTATAACCGGAGACAATATGCGCAAATTATGGCACTTCACAGCAGCATTATTTAAATGGAGTTGGAAACTCCTAAATTTTGTTCGCCAGTTTATTTTCAATCTTATTTTTGTTCTGTTGATTGCTGTTATCGTTGTTGGGGTTATCGTTTACCAGCAACAATCCAAACTTGACGATAACTATCACAGGGCATTGTATGTCAACCTATCTGGTATCGTTCTTGATCAAGTGACTGATCGCAGTCCATTTGAACAATTCACCCGAGATTTGGTTGGGTCATCCAGTGACAATTACAAAGAAACTTCCGTGTTTGACGTTGTTGACAGCATTCGCCGCGCAAAAAACGATCCCCAAATTACAGGCATGGTATTAAAGCTAACTGATTTCATCGGCGCAGACCAGACCTCTATGAGGTATATTGGCAAGGCTATCAACGAATTTAAAGCGACGGGTAAGCCTGTTTTTGCGATCGATGGTTCTTACAGCCAAGCACAATATCATTTAGCCAGCTATGCCGATAAAATATATTTATCTCCCCTCGGTACTGTTGATATCCATGGTTTTTCCACCAACCATTTATACTACAAGTCATTGTTGGATACGTTAAAAGTATCTACCCATATTTTCCGTGTGGGAACCTATAAATCAGCCGTTGAACCCATGCTACGTGACGATATGTCAAAAGAGGCACGCGAAGCTGACAGCCTCTGGCTCAACGAATTGTGGAACAATTACTTAAATACTATTGCCGTTAACCGACACATCCCTGCCGATCAGGTCTTCCCTGGCGCAGCAAACTTTCTCGAGAAATTCCGTAAAGCTGGCGGAGACTCTTCACTGTATGCATACCAAAACAAACTGGTGGACTATATTGAGCCACGCAGCGCCGTTGAAAAGGAAATGCGGGAGAAATTCGGTTGGAATAAAGAACAAAAACATTTCAATTACATCAGCATCTATGATTACATCAACCAAAAACCAGTACAAGATACAGACAATAAAGGCAATATTGCTGTCATTGTTGCTGAAGGTGCAATCTTAGAAGGCAAGCAATCACCAGGTATCGTTGGAAGTGACACTATTGTTGAACAACTGCATGCCGCACACTATAACCCCAACATAAAAGCGATCGTATTACGAGTAAACAGCCCAGGTGGCAGTATCAGTGCGTCCGAAATTATTCGTAATGAATTGGCAGCCATCCGAAATGACAAGACCGGAAATGCGAAACCTATTGTAGTTTCCATGGGCGGGACTACTGCATCAGGGGGTTACTGGATATCTACCCCTGCTAACTACATCATTGCTGATCCGGTTACCTTAACAGGCTCGATTGGTATTTTTGGTGCCATTCAAACCTTTGAGAAAAGCCTCAATTATATTGGTGTGAATACCGACGGTATTTCAACAACACCATTCGCCGATATTTCTGTCACTAAAGGTATCAACCAGACATTTTCAGATACAATGCAGCTCGCTATTGAAAATGGTTACCGTAAGTTTATTGGGCTGGTTGCAGTTGCCCGTAATAAGTCTGTGGATGAAATCGATAATATCGCTCAAGGGCGTGTTTGGAGTGGCATTGATGCCAAAAAGCATGGTTTAGTCGATCAGCTGGGTGATTTTGATGATGCCGTTAAAAAAGCCGCTGAGCTGGCAAAGGTCAAAGATGTATCACTGGACTGGATGCAACCTGAACTTTCATTCTCGGAAAAATTCATGCTGGGACTGACTTCATCAGCGCAAGCACTATTACCAAATACTTTGCAGTCAATGTTACCGGCTCCATTTGCTGAAGTCGCTCAAGATGTGCAAAAACAAGCTGCATTTTATAACAATATGAAAGATCCGCAGAATATCTACACATTCTGTCTGAATTGTGTCGATATTCGTTAAAATAATTGACTAAGTTTTCAACAGATTTAAAGCCTGATTTCACCATCAGGCTTTTTTTATTCTTGATACTCCCTATAATCCAGCTAAATGTTTTTATTGAGGCGTTATCATGCAGAAGAAATCGATCTATGTTGTTTACACTGGCGGTACTATTGGGATGCAACATTCCCCTAATGGATATATTCCCGTTTCCGGTCATTTACAGCAACAACTCGCCAAGATGCCAGAATTTCACCGTCCTGAAATGCCGACATTCACGATCCGTGAACACCAACCCCTGATTGATTCTTCTGATATGAGCCCTGATGACTGGAGCATTATCGCAAATGATATTTATCAGAATTATCATGATTATGATGGCTTTGTTATTCTGCACGGTACAGATACCATGGCTTTCACAGCGTCAGCACTCTCCTTCATGTGCGAAAACCTTAATAAACCCATTATTGTGACAGGGTCACAAATTCCTCTGGAAGCATTGCGTTCCGATGGACAAACCAATCTTCTCAATGCGCTGTATCTTGCAGCAAATTATCCTATTAACGAAGTCGGCCTGTTTTTTAACAATAAGTTATTTCGTGGCAATAGAACAATTAAAGCCCATGCAGATGGTTTTAATGCTTTTTCATCCCCTAACTGCCCCCCACTGATGGAAGCCGGAATAAATATTCGCACCTTCAAAACAAATCCTATACCGGTTAGTCACGGCGAATTTGTTGTGAATACCATCACACCACAACCGATTGGTGTCGTGACCATCTATCCGGGATTATCCAGTCAGGTGGTAGACAATATTCTCATGCAACCAGTCAAGGCGTTAATTTTACGCTCGTACGGTGTTGGCAATGCTCCGCAACGTGCTGATTTGTTACAAACGTTAAAGGAAGCAACCGAGAGAGGTATTATTGTGGTTAATTTGACACAATGTATTTCAGGCCGAGTCAACATGGAAGGCTATGCGACTGGTCACTCTCTGGCGGCATCAGGTGTTATCAGCGGTTATGACATGACTTTCGAGGCAACTTTAACAAAATTGCACTATTTATTAAGCCAATCTTATACTTCTGAAGAGATCCGCTATCTGATGCAACAAAATCTGCGGGGAGAATTGAGTTATGCTGATGAATAATAAACAGATGAGTCGAGAAATATGATGAAAACCGCATTATTACTTATCGATCTACAAAACGACTTTTGTACGGGGGGCGCCCTGGCTGTTAAAGATAGTGATGCAGTGATTGAAGTCGCAAATAATGTTATTGCACGATGTCAGGCAAACAATATCACTGTTATCGCCACTCAGGATTGGCATCCGGCTAACCATATGAGCTTTGCCGAAAATTCAGGACAAAAAGTGGGTGAATTAGGCGAACTCAATGGCATTCCTCAAGTATGGTGGCCGAATCACTGTATACAAGGAGAGTTTGGTGCAGAATTTCATCCTTTGTTAAATCAATCTGCTATTCAAGCAATTTTTCGCAAAGGTGAAAATCCCCAAATAGATAGCTACAGTGCATTCTTTGATAATGACCATAAAAGCAAAACCCACCTAGATGATTGGCTAACAGAGCAGAACATACAACGTCTGATTGTCATGGGTATCGCCACTGATTACTGCGTAAAATTTACTGTACTTGATGCCCTGACACTAGGTTATGAAACCTATGTCATTATTGATGGCTGCCGTGGTGTTAATATCCAGAAAGATGATAGCCAACAAGCACTTGAGGAAATGGCCAGAAAAGGGGCTAAATTAATTCCACAAAGTGAAATTATATCCATTTTATAACCTCCTTGAATCATTCATAAAATTAAAAAGAACCTCGTCCTTCAACAGAAATAGGGCGAGGTTCTTAATTCATGCCATTTCAATCTTCCGACTGAGGTTTTAATTTTGCAACCATGTCGGACTGAAATATAGCCTTTAACTCCTGCTTACTTTTTATGGCAATTTGGCCGTCTGTGCCAACCGTCATATGTTCAGGATCATGGTTATATTTTGCTTGCCAGAGCATCACCGCCTGTAAACTGTATTCTTTCTGTTCTGGCGTAAGTGGTACACCATCCTGCCATTTTCCCAGTTCAACAGCCTGAACTAATCGCTGATAAATTTCAGGAGTCATGGCGGAGAGTAAATCATCCAACTTCATCGAAATTTCCTTAATGGCTATATGCTCTATTTCACTACATATTTTACTTGTACGACTGTAAGCCGTCATGGTTATTATTAATATTATTGACCTTAAGAACCGTTAAGACGACTTTGTCAAAAAATAAGCTGAATCGTTTCTTTTTGGCTCATAAAGCCAACATTGCATTTAAATTCAGGGTATTCAATAACATTAGCCTGCCGTTTCTTCGCCTGTTTCTTTATCAACAAAACGCAGCGCTGCTGAATTAATACAAAAACGTTCTTCTGTCGGTTTCGGGCCATCAGGAAAGACATGCCCCAAATGTGCCTGACATTGGCTACAACGCACCTCTATCCGATGCATATTATGAGAATAATCATCAATATATGTGATAGAGCCATCACTAATCGGTTGGTAAAAACTTGGCCATCCACATCCAGAATCAAACTTCGTATCAGAAACAAATAATGGCTGGCGGCAACACAAGCAATAATAAATGCCATTTTTTTTGTTGTGCAGTAGTTTTCCTGAAAATGGCGGCTCAGTACCTGCTTCTTGCGTAACATAGCGCTGCATTGTACTAAGTTGTTCTATAGAAAGGGAAATATTTTGACTTTTAGTCATAATGACCACCTTTTAAGGTCAATATTTTCAATAAAATATCATCGGAAACAATCCAAAATTAACACCAAAATGTCAAAATGCATTCTAACCCATCCAACATAGCAATTTACTTTACTAATTGTGATAAGTCTCACATAACTAACCAATGGTAACTTTAAATATCTCCTTATACCCCGATAATGGTGTGCGTAGAGCTTGTTCCAGCTGTATAACAATCGTCTAGATAGTGATTCTTAAATTGATCTTTTTCAATTGTTGACACGATTCCGCTTGACGGCTGGCAAGATTTTGGTAACTTTAGAAACAACTTTTAATTCACTAAAAAATAGCTGGTGGAATACTATGACTATCAAAGTAGGTATTAACGGTTTTGGTCGTATCGGCCGTATTGTTTTCCGTGCTGCTCAAGAGCGCTCAGACATTGAAATCGTTGCGATCAATGATCTGTTGGATGCAGAATACATGGCATACATGCTGAAATACGATTCAACCCACGGCCGCTTCAACGGTACTGTTGAAGTTAAAGACGGTCAACTGGTTGTTAACGGCAAAACCATCCGTGTGACATCTGAAAGAGACCCAGCTAACCTGAAATGGAACGAAGTGGGTGTTGATGTTGTTGCAGAAGCAACGGGTATTTTCCTGACTGACGAAACTGCACGTAAACATATCGCTGCGGGCGCGAAAAAAGTTGTTCTGACTGGTCCATCCAAAGACAATACGCCAATGTTCGTTATGGGTGTCAACCACAATGCCTACGCAGGCCAGGATATCGTTTCCAACGCATCCTGTACCACTAACTGTCTGGCTCCACTGGCTAAAGTTATCAATGACAAATTCGGCATCATTGAAGGTCTGATGACTACCGTTCACGCAACAACCGCTACCCAGAAAACAGTTGATGGTCCTTCAGCAAAAGACTGGCGTGGTGGCCGTGGTGCAGCACAGAACATCATCCCATCTTCTACTGGCGCAGCAAAAGCAGTAGGCAAAGTTATCCCAGAACTGAACGGCAAACTGACTGGTATGTCTTTCCGTGTTCCTACTCCTAACGTTTCTGTTGTTGACCTGACTGCACGTCTGGCTAAACCAGCAACTTATGCAGAAATTTGTGACGCGATTAAAGCAGCCGCAGAAGGCGAACTGAAAGGTATTCTGGGCTATACTGAAGATGACGTGGTTTCCACTGATTTCAACGGCGAAAAACTGACTTCTGTATTTGATGCAAAAGCAGGTATCGCGCTGAACGATAACTTTGTAAAACTGGTTTCCTGGTATGACAACGAAACCGGTTATTCGAATAAAGTTCTGGATCTGATCGCTCACATCTCCAACTAATTGAGCTTTTATCCAATTTCAAAAGCCATCTGTTTACAGGTGGCTTTTATGTTTATATAACTAAAATATTGAGATATTCTTATTCCTTAGTTCAACGGCCAACTTAAGTTTACATAAGGTCATGACAGATGCTTGATAAAATTTTCTCATTACCGATTGTAGAGCAGCTCTCCCCTTATGTTAGCCAGCGAAACATGGACGATTTTCCGTTACTTGTTGTTTCCCATCCTAAAGCTCGCGGCGTGATCAGTCTTCAAGGTGCACACCTGATTACCTGGCAACCCAATAACGAAAAACCCGTATTATGGGTAAGTGATAACACTCTTTTCAGCGCAGGCACGGCTATTCGTGGTGGTATTCCCATCTGTTGGCCTTGGTTTGGTTCGTTTACAGCGCCCAACCATGGATTTGCACGGATACTTCCCTGGGAACTCAAAGCCCATGATGAGAATGAAAATGGCGTTATTTTGACGTTCACATTACAGGATAATGCATATACCCGTAAGTTGTGGCCACATGAATTCACGCTAATTGCCCGCTTTAAATTGGGGGAAACGTGTGAAATAGAATTAGAATCCCACGGTGAATATCAAGCCATGTGCGCTCTTCACTCTTACTTCAATGTAAGTGACATCAATCAAATTCGGGTTAGTGGGCTTGGTTCACATTTTATTGATACCCTCACCGATAGCGAGCAATATATTGATGAAGATTTAGCCTTCCACGGGAGAACAGACCGCATTTATACAGAATCAGACGATTTTAACCTGCTTAGAGATCCGCTATGGAAACGAACAATTGAAATACATCACTATCACCATAGCGAAGTAGTATGCTGGAATCCTGGCGCTGCACTTTCCAGTAGTATGAAAGATATGAGCAAAGAAGGTTATAAGAATATGGCTTGTATCGAAACCGCACGTATCAATAACCCATTACAGCCTAAGAATGGCAATCCTGACAGACTTTCTGTCATTATCCGCTGCCGTAAGTTCTCAGATAATAATCAGCCAAGTGGAATATAGAACAGGCATTTATTCCAAAACCAAGGATAAAATGCCTGAATGCTTTAAGATAGAAAGGATTAAACCATAGTGACAGGAACGCGCTTCGCTAAAGCGCACAACAGCTCGTAACCAATGGTTCCTGCCGAGTTTGCCACTTCATCTACGGGTAGATTTTCTCCCCATAACTCGACAATACTACCTATGTTTGCCTGAGGACACGGAGTCAAATCAACTGTCATCATATCCATTGATATAGCACCCAATAACCGGGTACGAACACCATCAACCATAACAGGCGTTCCCGTTGGGGCATGCCGCGGATATCCATCCGCATAACCACAGGCAACTGTACCGACACGCATGGGTTTTGGGGTTATATAGTGGCTGCCATAGCCAATTTTTTCCCCCTTGGGAAGTTCATGTACTGCAATGATTTCACTTTGTAGCGTCATGGCTGATTTCAACCCAATATCGGCAATATCACACCACTTTCCACTGGGAGATGCACCATAAAGAATAATACCTGGCCGTACCCAATCTTTATGTGTTTTCGGATGCCATAACACAGCACCAGAATTCGCCAAGCAGTGAGGCAGTGAATTCATTTGCAAACATTCAATAACCGCGAATTGTTCATCAATACCCATTTCGTTATCCGAATTGGCAAAATGAGTCATTAAAGTCACTGATTTAATATTTTTAACCTTCCTCGCCATTGAAACTATCTGTGGATACTCTTTTGGGGTGAATCCCAATCGATTCATACCACTATTGAGTTTCAAATAGATATCAATGGGAGCATCTAAATAAGTTTTTCCTATCTCATCCAGCTGCCAATGACTATGCACTACCGTTGTCAAACGGTATCGATTGATAATCTGCAAATCCGCGGGTTTGAAAAAACCCTCCAATAGCAAGATTGGCCCTTGCCATCCCTGCTCCCTTAAATAAATAGCTTCATTCATGTCAAGCAGTGCAAATCCATCTGTCTGCATGAGTGATTGCCATATTCTGTCCAATCCATGCCCATACGCATCCGCTTTTACTACCGACCAAATTTTACTGTTACCCACCATTTGACGAATAACAGACAGATTATGGCGAAATGCATCGAGATGGATCGTTGCCAAAATAGGACGTGGCATGACGACCTCTTCTTATAGTTTATTAATTTATGCTGTGTGTAAATGAGGCTTCATTGAAAACACTTTTATATTAAAGCCATCAATGTATCTGAATACAGAGAGATCATCTGCCGCAATATCGGGCTTTTTGCCTGAAATTAAATCAGCCAGTAACTTCCCTGAACCACAGGCCATCGTCCAACCTAGTGTTCCATGTCCCGTATTTAAATAAAGATTTGCATATTTGGTTGGCCCAACAATAGGGGTACCGTCCGGAGTCATAGGACGCAACCCCGTCCAGAGTGAAGCCTCCATCATATTGCCCCCATTGTGGTATAGATCCTGTACAACCATTTTCAACGTTTCACAACGATTCTGGAGGACATTCAAATTAAATCCGACCACTTCTGCCATGCCCCCAACGCGAATACGATTATCAAAACGCGTAATGGCGATCTTGTAAGTTTCATCCAGCACAGTTGAGACAGGTGCTTTTGATTCGTCCATGATTGGCATCGTCAATGAATAACCTTTCAGCGGATAAACCGGAATTTTAATCCATTCTTTTAATAGTTCAGTGGAATAAGATCCCATCGCTACCACATAGTGATCCGCCGTCATGATACCATCATCACATTGAACACCCGTGACTTTATTTCCATCCACCAAAATCCGTTTAACTTGCTTATTGAATACAAACTGCACACCAATATCTTCAGCCATTTTGGCCAGAGCTTTGGTAAAAAGCTGACAATCACCCGTTTCATCATTTGGTAATTGCAACCCGCCAGTCAGTTTATGAGAAGCATTAGCAAGCGCTGGCTCCACTGTAGCTAATTGCTCAGCAGTCAATAATCGATAAGGAACGCCCTCTTGCTGTAACACTTTGATATCATTGGCAGCATTATCAAATTGTTTGGTGGTTCTGAACAATTGCAGGGTTCCCCCCTGACGTCCTTCATATTGGATCCCCGTGTCGGCCCTTAGCTGTTTAATACAATCCCGGCTATATTCTGCCAAACGTACCATTCTGCTTTTATTCATCGCGTAATGGCTTGCATCACAATTACGCAGCATTTGCCACATCCAGCGTAACTGAAACAGGGAACCATCGGGGCGAATAGCTAAAGGTGCGTGACGTTGAAACATCCACTTTATTGCTTTTAGTGGGATACCTGGAGCTCCCCAAGGGGTTGCATACCCTGGTGAGATTTGGCCGGCATTGGCGGCACTAGTTTCTTCCGCAGCACTATTCTGGCGATCAATTACGGTAACTTCATGGCCTGCTTGTGCAAGATACCATGCGCTGGTTACGCCAATAACACCGCTGCCTAAAATAAGGACCTTCATTTTACCCCCTACTGGCAAGTGATATTTGCAAGCATAATATGCTAAACATAAAAAGCCAATACAGAATAATAGACTATGACACAATTAATTAACTTTTAGGATTTAAGTCACATTTACATGACAAAATATAAAAAACACATTCCTTCAATAACCGTATATTTTTAATATAAAATCATTTAAATCAAATAATTAAATAAGATAAAAATACTGCTTACCCCATTAATTTCTGCTTATTAAGGTGATTTTTATGGCAAAAAACAAACATTT